>NZ_JBFRMK010000477.1:0-258 GCF_041470405.1 Shewanella sp. 10N.286.45.A1 | reverse complement strand
GGGGATACATGGGGGCGAAAAAGGCCAGTTTTGAATGCAACGCATTCATGGACTTAGTAGCGCGAGTAACTTGTTACGAAGCTGGGAATTCCGCTCAGCGGCGGGTTGACGTCGAGGTAGGCATTTATGCCTGCTTAAGTGAAGAACCTACCTTTAAAGACAACTAATCAATACTCAAAAGCACTTTAACAATTTACAAACTCCAAACGCAAAAAAGCCACCTTAATAAGGTGGCTTCTTCACTTAATTAGGCGCCTG
>NZ_JBFRMK010000476.1:0-304 GCF_041470405.1 Shewanella sp. 10N.286.45.A1 | reverse complement strand
AGATCAACAGCCCCTAATATTGCTCATTCAACACTCCTATCAGTTTTAGCTACAGAAGCTAACTGCATCTATTAAATCTAATACTAAAAATGTAGCGCCTTAGTTTGTATTTATACCAATCAGTAAGTACGATTCAGACTTTGCCACTGTCGAGTCGATGGTATTTGATACTAAAGCGGGTTGTGCCTATGTGTCGGACGACAACCCTAAATTTGGCGATTACACCAAGGGTTGCTTTAACTAATTTGATATTAATTTCCTTAATAAAAAAGCGAGCCTTACGGTTTAATGCCGGTCAGTTAAG
>NZ_JBFRMK010000475.1:0-493 GCF_041470405.1 Shewanella sp. 10N.286.45.A1 | reverse complement strand
GCTTAGCAAAGGACAAGTTCACGACAGATCAGTTAATCGAAAAAGCCAAGACATTTGTATCAGCCAAAAATGCTCGCCAACAACCAAAAACAACCACCAAAGAAATAGATCATTATATATCGCTATTGTCAGATGATTTCATTGATGAACATGTAAAATTTAAGTTTACGTATACGGATAAATCGAAGCTTCGTTCAGACATGATTAGTAAACTAAAAGATGAAGTTATAAACAGTAATATTGAGATAAATGAAATTATGGTAGGGGCTAATGTTGTTTTTATAAAAATGACTGAAATGGGTAAAGTTAAGCCTGCACATTTAGATAAAACCATTGAATATAGTAAAACTAATATTGTCTCATTAGAATTTAACGAATCAGGTTTAATAAAGCATATTCGCCGACACCACGGTTAATGCATGCCTTACAAGCCAATCAAGCGGGACTAAAATGGGCTTGCTAGTTATTCATCTGAGTTGGGCTGTGCAAGCTT
>NZ_JBFRMK010000474.1:0-579 GCF_041470405.1 Shewanella sp. 10N.286.45.A1 | reverse complement strand
CTATCCTTATACGTTATGTACCTATTTACTCAAATGTTTGATAGCCAAAGGATATTTTTGTTTAACTGTATCCTCGGTTAACTCTGTAACCATTTTAGAACAAAGCTCTCCTTGTTCAGTTTTACTCAGTTTATTAAATAGGATAATTCTATTTCTAGAAGTTTTCTGAGCTACCTCTAATAGCTCATTGACCTCATTTTCTGGAGTACGTTCAAGGCCACTTAATAAGCTGACAACGATTGTATTATTTCGATTCATCCAATCATCGGTTGCTCTAGAAATAGTCTCTTTCATTTCTGGAGCATACTTGCTGCACATGAATTTATATACATCTACTTCTTTGAGATAACCAAACAAAATCCCAACGGCTTCACCTTCATTTTCAGCATCTATGGATGAATTAGCGTTAGCAAAATTTGAAGTTGAGATTAACACCAAAAATATAAATATTCTCATACGTGACCTAGGTACATAACGCCACGCTAAGCGGCAAAAAATTGTTGGCTAAAATAGTGAACGTAGTGAACAAAAGCCAACTGTTTTTGTCCGTTCTTGAGCGCCTTGTTGAACGAAGCCGCT
>NZ_JBFRMK010000473.1:0-704 GCF_041470405.1 Shewanella sp. 10N.286.45.A1 | reverse complement strand
ATATTGGATCGAGATGATCGTTTTTTATTTTATAAGATCTGAAAAAACGTTTTAAATTTATTTTGATATTGATGAAATTATCATCTATTATCCATTTGTATCTTAATAAAGGTAAACGATATGTTATTAATGCCAAAAAGGGATTGGCAATGGGGATATAACGAAACACATGGTGTATTAACTGTTTCGTTAGGAAGTGATATGGAATTTCTATCACCTTTTAAATTAAAATCCCTAATACCAGATGCCAAAATAACAACTGAGTTTAGTGTTGAACACGCTAAGTTCTATATTGCTTTGGTTGATCGTTTACAAAAGACACTTTCCCTAAACGATGCACTCATTGTGCAAATAGCGTTAAATGCTACTGCCGCACACTTTTTATTAAAGCCACAGATGCCAAAATCGTGGTTTTTCGATGTGTCTCATGAATGTGTATACAGCGATATAGGCAAAATTTTTCAGCTGAAAACCAGTGAGCATAGTGTATCAGCTATGGTCATTGAGTCAGGCTTACAAGCATCGCTTGTTATGATTTTATCTCAAGAATGTCGATTAACTGAGACTAAAAAACTAGCTCAGTTCGAAACGATTAAAGTGATGCATAACCGTTTAGCACCATTAACGGTAGAAAGGAAAGTCAATGTTGCTTAAGTTTGTTTTTTGAACAGATGGTATAGATATAAAATAAAAACGGGAGTAGA
>NZ_JBFRMK010000472.1:0-620 GCF_041470405.1 Shewanella sp. 10N.286.45.A1 | reverse complement strand
TTCACGCTCTTACCCTGGTGTAAATGCATAGGTCAACTGAGTATTAAAAGTGTGGCGTTTTCTATCTTTACTTTTGAGAAAAAGGTGTAAAGAAACGGGCGTTAAAAGCAGTAGCATAGAGGCTATAGCTGTGTAAAAAACACCATTAATCCCTTGTTTTAGTATAATAAAAGGTAAGTGGCTACTGGGAATGTTTGAGTTGAGAATTGTATAGGTAAAACAATGGTATACCTATAACTAACCAAAAAATCATACTCGAATATAGTGAGTAAACTCCTTTTCGATGAGCTAAGCCTAAAAATAACGCTTCTAGTGAAAAAAGTAAGTATACGTGGGGGCTACCCCAAGCAATAAATAACCCACTAACAGCAATAATGGCAGTATATAGGCCATACCAAGGCCCAAAGAGAACTGCACTAGCGACAAAGCTAGCATTACCTAAAATTAGCTGGATATTGGCAAATAAAGGCAAAGGATAGAGGTTAACGACCAGACCGAGTAAACCTAGTGCACTCGCTAATAGCAATTTTTGTTGTTTTATCTTTTCCAAATACTAACCTTTATGCTTATTTTATTGTGCGTATTTAAGTCATTTTTATTATATAATACCAATCAGTATA
>NZ_JBFRMK010000471.1:0-424 GCF_041470405.1 Shewanella sp. 10N.286.45.A1 | reverse complement strand
TATACTGATTGGTATTACGACGATAGATAAAAGCACTTATTGCTAGTTTGCTTAACGTGAGTTATGACAAGCTGAAGGCAGATGTCTCTGCCAAATTAGCTATCTATGGTGGATGGGCTAAGGCTATACATTGTTGCTATAGATCTTTTTTATAGTCTATGTTTGATTCTGGCTCGTTTTTTCGGGATTTTACTAAATTTACAATCCAACGATATAGTATTGCTACGATACTGACATCATCTTCATGATACATCTTCTGTTGAAATAGCGTATATAAAAGCCAGCGTTTATTACTTTCTGTTTGCCTTTATTCGCTAATCGTAGTGCCAAACCCTTTTGAAGTTAACACTGCATTACTGACATAAAAATGCGTATCGATGCTGGTTCTATGACCCATTTTACGATCAGGGTGAGAACGTGAACG
>NZ_JBFRMK010000470.1:0-822 GCF_041470405.1 Shewanella sp. 10N.286.45.A1 | reverse complement strand
TATCCTTATACGTTATGTGGCTGATAGTTAGCTAGTTCTTAGCTCCAAATGCTCACTAGCTATAACTTGTGTACGTTCAATCAAATCAGTTAAATCATTCGATAGCTTTGTATGATCAGCAATGATACTTTCTAAATAATCGTCTAAGTCTTCATGCTGCCCTTGCTCACGAGCCTTTTTAAAAATCTGGGTTATTATACTTTCAAGACCAGATTTAATTTGCCCTATATCACTATGGAGATAAATAAATTTAGTATCTAATGTTTTCTTGAGCTGAGTTAACTTAGTTTTTGTATCAGTTTCAATTCGTAACCTATCGGCAATAGCCTCGGTTGACTGATATTTTTGATCAAATTTAATCTGTTCTTCTTTCACGTATGCGGCATACGAATTATGATATTCCTCATCACCTTCTGAGTTACACCCAATCCGTTCATATGCATCCAAATATTCATTCGTATACTCTATCTGAAAATGGAGATATTCCTTTGTTTCATAGAAACTTTCTATTAAGCCATCATATGCTTTTTTTCTAGTGTCCCAGACTTGTTGCTTTACCCAGAATTTTTTCGTTAATTCTGTTTTCAACTTTTCCATGTTTCGAGCTAAGAAGAAACCGATTCCTACGGTTAATAATACTTGTATAACTGTTTGTATGATTACAATGTAATGTTTTTCCAATTGAGCCTCAGATATATCGATGGTGCGATTGCCACATAACGCCTCGTTAAGAGGCAAATAATATGTTGGCTAAAATAAGCGACGCAGGAGCAAAAGCCAACTGTTATTTGTCCTGCTTTAACGACTTGTTGAACGAAGCCG
>NZ_JBFRMK010000469.1:0-254 GCF_041470405.1 Shewanella sp. 10N.286.45.A1 | reverse complement strand
CGGGTGTACTAGCCATTTGGGCTCGAATCGGGTTGAGCTCCACATAGGCCATGCAAGCCAATACTGCTGCCTCACCCAGTAAAGCTTGAGACTTAAACCGCCCTTCCCAGAAATGGCCTGTGCAATTGTCTTCTAGGTTGGCTTGTCTCGCAATAGGCTCATTGAGGCACCGCATAAACCAACTAATATCACTTAGCCTTGAGCGATAGGTCGCTATTAGATGTTTAAGCTGGGTAACAGCATACTCTTCAATC
>NZ_JBFRMK010000468.1:0-505 GCF_041470405.1 Shewanella sp. 10N.286.45.A1 | reverse complement strand
TTGTGTAGAAGAGTCAGGGTGGGCAGTAAGTGGATTACGACTACGATGTTAGTCATTCATTAATCGTAAACTGCCCCTCCTTGCGCCTATATCAAAGATATATTCTAAAAAACCGAGAAGGAACATTTATAATGCTAAATAAAAATATCGCATCACATTTATAATTAGCGACAGGAAGCATTGAATAAACACCGCAGGCGCTAAGATTGTAGCCTACAACAAAAGCACTATTTGATTTCAATCAGCAGTATAAACGCATTTTTAACGAGAGAATAAGTAATGACACTTATAAGTTCAATAGGCCAGCAATGGAGTAAGTCAATTCTTGCCCACCGTTTAGCGTTAACACTTAAAGAATGTGAGGCGGTGCAGCAATTATTTGGTGGCGCAACTCAGCTAACAACGGTCACTAACACTATTGCAGCATTAACCTTTATAGAGGGAACCCCAATTTGGTTACCACCTCTTGAAAGCACAGATGAAACACCACTATCAGCACCTTTGA
>NZ_JBFRMK010000467.1:0-482 GCF_041470405.1 Shewanella sp. 10N.286.45.A1 | reverse complement strand
ATCAACAGCCCCTAGTTATCATTAAATTCTAATCGCTAACTTTTAACTGCCCTTGGCTTTCGAGCAGGTTTCTTTGCGGTTGATTGCCCTTTACTCCCTTTACGTGCATAAGACTTTTTCTTAAAGGGTGCAGGACTTTTCACTCCTTGCAAAGCGGTGGGTAGCACGGAGCCCGCTTGGGTAATCAGCTCATCAAGTTTGCTGATCAGTGGCTGCATAAAGGCTTGATATTGGGTTTCCTTTCGACTCATCGAGTCCAAATTATTTTCCCAAAGCGCTGTCATATCGGGAGTTGTGGCGCTATGGGGTAAACTGTTAATCAGTCCTTTACCCACGTCAGTGGCTACAATTGTTTTACCCTGCCTGATAAGAAAACTGCGTTTAAACAATAATTCAATAATCCCCGCACGAGTCGCTTCAGTGCCGAGTCCATCGGTGTCTTTAAGGATTTTGCGGATCTCTGGGTCGGTAACAAAGCGGCT
>NZ_JBFRMK010000466.1:0-242 GCF_041470405.1 Shewanella sp. 10N.286.45.A1 | reverse complement strand
CGGACGCGGGATGGAGCAGTATGGTAGCTCGTCGGGCTCATAACCCGAAGGTCGTTGGTTCAAATCCAGCTCCCGCAACCAATTCTTTAATAGTAGAATTAAATTAACTATAGCGTTTACATGGACGCGGGATGGAGCAGTATGGTAGCTCGTCGGGCTCATAACCCGAAGGTCGTTGGTTCAAATCCAGCTCCCGCAACCAATTCTTTAATAGTAGAATTAAATTAACTATAGCGTTTACA
>NZ_JBFRMK010000465.1:0-553 GCF_041470405.1 Shewanella sp. 10N.286.45.A1 | reverse complement strand
ATCCTATAACGAAGCATACAGCGTTTTGAAACCCGCACTATGTGAGCACCTCAGTCTTTCCACTTCTGCTTCGCATTGGCTTAAAAGGGAATAACCATTTCTTTACCAAAGCGCTTTGAATTGAAAAGGCTGAAGGGCTCTGAATTGGTCAAATACTTGATGCAATTGGTATAAGATAGAAACTCTATCGCTGAAGGTTCAATACCGGTGGGTTGAGAGCATGGATGGACGAAAAATACAGTCATGCAGGAGTGGTTACTGAGGCGTCATTAATAACCTTTCCTCAAAACAACAAACCCTCATAAAGTGCCAAAATTTTTGATATTGATTGTCATTCAGCAGGGGGGAGAGTTTGAAGCAAACTTGAATCGCGAAGAAAAAGCATTAGTATTGTAACTGCGCCCTTTTGCATAGGGTTGCATGATAAGGTGCGATATATGTGCGATGGGCCCTAAGTTCAAAAGGTAATAAATGCGCTATTTTGAATTTCAGACACAAAAAAGCCCATTAAATCAATGGGCTTCTTCGTTTTTAATTGGTGGCCCCTCCCAGA
>NZ_JBFRMK010000464.1:0-315 GCF_041470405.1 Shewanella sp. 10N.286.45.A1 | reverse complement strand
TAATGCTATTGGTATTATCTTTGATCCAAACCATGGTTACCACGCAAAATCCCACTCAACTATCAAGATCAATGGCTGGCCAATATTAATGGTGAAAGCCACTGTATTAACTTGAATAGGATTAGCGGTGCTTTTTCTAGGCAAAATAATCAGCAAACAATAAATTATCATCACAATTGAGTTTGTACGGCTATTTGTTAGCCATATATCGAAAAAAGCGCTTGCACCACGCAAAGCATCGCTATAATATACGCGCACTCCAAACGACACAGGCTTTAACAGCTGGTTTGAAGTAGCAAATCTAACGCTTATATT
>NZ_JBFRMK010000463.1:0-790 GCF_041470405.1 Shewanella sp. 10N.286.45.A1 | reverse complement strand
TAGCTTTGGTAGCTTTGGTGTTAAAGGGGCTATTAAAAGCGAAGGCCACATAACGTGACCTTGGGTGTGGCTATATAGCGAGATGACTGAGTTTCTTTTAAGTCATCGCACTATTTTTGTTGTTGGCTTAGCATTTGGAATCCGCCACCATTATAGGTGTTAGTATAGCCAGCACTGATCAGTGCTTCATTAGCAATACCGCTACGACGACCACTGCGGCAGTAAACCACCACTGACTTGTCTTTAGCAATTTTTCTATCGGCAAATACGGTCGTTATCTGCTCAAAAGGAATATTGATAGCATTGGGTAGATGACCCTGCTCAAACTCTTCTGCGGTTCGCACATCGACAACTAAAGCGCCAGCATCAATTTTTTGCCAAGCTTGCTCAACATTTTGATCTGCCGCAAATGCAAGTTTGCTAAACATAAATAGCAAAGCCGCTACTACCACAAAAACAATGGCATTTGATTTTAGAGACTGTAGTCTAAGCATCTTACTCATCAATTTTCCTTTTTATAATAATTTAGAACTGGTTGATAGAGTATTATACCAATCAGAATAAGAAGTTTATCTACTCAGAGTGCTTTTTTTGTGAGCTAATCCAAAGTGCGTAATGACATAATGCGCGTGCCATTATGAGTTTCTCTAACGCAGAAGTAGTAGCTAAAAAACTCCAGACAAGCGAGTTTTAGCGATTATGATTCTGCGTTAAAGGGTTTGAACTTAGTTTCACTATGCTCTTCACTTATCTCAAAACCGCCTAACTCTGGCTGAGCGATCAAATCTTT
>NZ_JBFRMK010000462.1:0-489 GCF_041470405.1 Shewanella sp. 10N.286.45.A1 | reverse complement strand
GCACGCTTCTCAAGCTTTTCTCTACCCGCTATTTGCTCTGGTGATAAGTCTATCGAGAGTGACGAGTCAACGGTATCAATAACAGACTGAGTTATCTTTGTAAACTTCGTTGCATTTGCACGCCGAGCTAATGCGTCCCGATGAGCGATTTCAGCATTATAATGACCCAATTTACATCTCATAATTTCAATGGAAATTGTCTTATTTGAACGGGTGAGCTTTATCGCTATCTTTCTTGCTGTAAATCCCATGTTCAGAAGCATCTCTATCTGGTATCGTTCCTTAAGAGTCAGCTGTTTGTATTGCTTCATTATGGAGCACCTGGTTGTTTGTGTGAGAACTTCAGCCTACGAGCAGCTGGCTCTCCTGTCCATTCCAAGTGTGTTGGTTATTATGAGAATCTAGGGCTCACTTACTGGTGATTATCCGTTTATTAATGCATTGAAAGTTGTCATTAAACCAAGATTTGTTTGAGGATGTTCAGCGGTG
>NZ_JBFRMK010000461.1:0-1052 GCF_041470405.1 Shewanella sp. 10N.286.45.A1 | reverse complement strand
GCTGTCTATGTATTTTTTTGATGATTTGACAGCTAACTGACAGACGAAGTAGATGAATTTGTTGATTGATTTAAATTTGACTGCAAAAGCAGTCAAATAAGTTAGGCTCGCCTATTTACCGGCAGGAGGCTCATATGTGTTAGGCCTACTTGAAGCTAACGACTCGCATGCTCTGTTCACCACCTTCTCCATCCCAAGGATCAATATTAGTAATATTTTCTCGTGGATTATCGTCATCACCAAAAACAACGCCCATTACAAAAGGCACTTTCGGTTTTATGTTGTGGTCATAAATACGAATGCCATACTCGAAATCACCTTTTAACTCGGAGATAGAGATTTGCTGCATACCTTTGAACGCAGGGTATTGCCAAACAGTACTTTCTATTTTTTTGGATGTTGTAATTTTGAATCCGATTGGCTCAGCCCAAAACTGAGGCTCAAATACAACCATTGCGGCTTTTGGCTCGTCACTCGCAAGCTGAACAGAGACGGCTAGATTAGCTGCTGGAGTGTCTGTTTCTTTCTTTTGCCTTGTAATTGCTGCATAAATATCAAGCATCCACTCTTCTTCAGTTTTGTTTTCAATGTCGATGTAGAAACGACTTTCTAAGAATGGTGGGAATTGAGATATATGGCCAACCTTTACGGGAACGATGAATTCTGGCTTGATGCCGTTGATTTCATCTGCCAATGCTTTGCGTAGTTCTGTTCTTACCCAAGGTTTATCTATCGAGTTTGGAGACAGAAATATAAGGAACTTATCTGCGGATTCGATTCCAGCATGGACAGTTTCTATTAGGTCGTCACCACCTAAAATTTCGTACTTATCAAGCCAACCTTTTATATCAGGAAATCGCTGACCGACTCTCAAAAAGACTTGTTCGACAAGTGGCTTATCTTCTGATGCGTGACTAAAAAATACTTTCATGATTCTCCCTGTAGGCCTAACAGTATATTAGGCTGAATTCCGAATAAGAACAGACAGCCGAGTTACTTTAATGTTAACAAGCTAACCTGAAATGGACACAGGAATTATTACTAGCCAGCCA
>NZ_JBFRMK010000460.1:0-424 GCF_041470405.1 Shewanella sp. 10N.286.45.A1 | reverse complement strand
GGACAAATAACAGTTGGCTGGTTCCGCTCCGCTTCACATTTTAGCCAACTATTTCACGCCGCTTAATGAGGCGTTATATGCCTATAGAGGATTGGAGTTAAATTGATATTAAGGATGATACATATTGGGTTATGTAACTCAATTATGCACTGGAAGAGTAGCTCAAAAAATCATGAAAAAGCTGCCTTTCTAGTAATATTTGGTTCAACCTTTTACTTGTGGTCAATATCAACAATCGTACTGTTTAATATTGGTATCGAAGCTCCTTACTCAGGTAACTTTAAATACTTATTACCAATTACTTGTATCGTTTTAGCGTCAATATTTAACCACTACTCCTTTAAACACATAAACAGGTATCGTCACAGTTTAAAAGCTTATAAAAACCTGCCTAAGCCTTTAACTTATTTAATTAATTTAATAG
>NZ_JBFRMK010000459.1:0-3174 GCF_041470405.1 Shewanella sp. 10N.286.45.A1 | reverse complement strand
GCTAAATGATCGGCATTAGGCTACAGCCTCCTTTTTTATTGTCTAAATTATCTAACTAATAGTAATGGTCTTGTATCAACTAGAGTACATACTTCATTGAGAAGATGACACGATTTAGCTCTCCATCAAAACCATTCTCTTTGGTGTTCTTCGCATACATGTATTCAACGCCAACCGTAAGTGGCTTAACTGGAGAGTAAAGTAAGTTGATATAGCCAGAGTATGAGTCTTTATTGACGTTGTTACCAATCAAGTCAATATTGTTATCAGCTTTAAAACCTGAGCCCGTGATACTTGTACGCCATTTATCATTCCACCAATGACGGTAAGAGATGTAACCACCATAAGAGGTAATAGCTTCAATGTCACCATTTACGTCCAATACACCCGCATTAGCGTAGTTAAGCGCCATATAACGCCCTAAGCCATCACCGTATGTTGCAGACATTTTAATATCATCCTGTCCTACTGGGATCACACCAGTAAAACTCACACCGTAACCAAATGTTGAGGAGTCATAAGTACCTGTAGGATTATTATTCGCATCTCTAACTGTTTTATCAATATTAAGCTGTCGTGCAAGGCCGGCAAAGGTAAACGCCATGCCGCTTTCGGTTTTCATGTTATAGCGAGCAACAAAATCAGGTATCATACCGCTACCGCTTGTGATACGGCCACCAGTTGGATCTCGGTAGGCATTAAGTGTTGTTTCTGGGTTTTCTGCCGAGAATTGAAAGCCACCGTTGGTGTAGCGAACCATTGTTTGACGCACAAAAGGCGTACCTTCAGCAGCACCCACAAAATCTAAGTTTTCAGGTAAGGCGCCTGGGTTTTGGAAGGTAGTCCACATTTGGCCGGCAGCCCAATTATCAAAACTTAAGAATGCCTGACGGATCCGTGGCGAGTAGCTGTTAGATACTCGCTCGTTACCATCGGTATGAGTCATAAAATCGAGTTCAATGAAACCAACTAACTTATGACCATCAATATCGGTAGACGATTTAAAATTAAAGCGTGATTCCCTTGCTTGAAAATCGACAACCTGTTTACCATTACTTGAATCACCATAAATGGTACCTGGTACATAAAACTGTCGTGATAGACTGCCAGAATCAGGTGCGCCATTGCTGTAATCACTGAACATCACATCAGCTTTTACATAACCACCAAATTTAAAGTCCGTATCAGCCTGTGCACTTATACTCGTTGCAGCTATAAGCGAAGCACACAAGATACTTAATTTTGCTTGTTTCATTCCCTTTCTCCCGTATTTTTTATTATCCTTACGAAATATGACCGACTTAACATCAAGGCAACATTAGCAATAGGTCTATCAGACAAAAGTAGAACACCTTTTACTAATTAATCACTTCCGCATCCATCGCGGCTAATATTAGTAAAGAAAAATACAAAGTGTTAATAAGTCACAAGAAAACCGGAAGAAAGATGTAACCATTCTTAAATAGTTACAGTTGAAAAAATAAAGTAAAACTTGTAAATCAGCAATAAGGGAAACTATGTTACTATTTTAAACAGTAACTTACGCAACAACAGAAAGCTAAAATTACAGTGATAAAAAATATGTAACACGGCTGTCATCTACTAAATAAAAACTTACTTATTATTTTTGAGCGTTTTGTTTAGGCTCAGTATTATCAGACATACCATCAGAAAATGTCTCATTCACATAAACTTTTTTAGATTTTCATAAAAAAGATATCGACAAAAATAGCGACAAAATAATTACTTTGCTTGGCATAAAATAGCAAATGAGCATGGGCTGAAGTAATCAAAGTAGCTGTTTATCATTATCAGAGTAATAAAGTGAATTCAGACTTTAATTCCATAAGCCGTAAATCGTCGACCAATTGCTTGCTAACAAAAGCCAGCCAACTGCTATTTAGCTCAAACCGACACAACTGAGTTTATGCTATCAATCTTTAGTGAAAAGGTTTTTCTAAGGAGTGCTGCAGAATCAATAGGAAGTGGTGGGTCGTGAAGGATTCGAACCTTCGACCAATTGCTTGCTAACAGGAGCCTGCCAACTGCTATTTAGCTCAAACCGACACAACGGAGCTTTTACTACCAATCTTTAATGAAAAGGTTTTTCTAAGGAGTGTTTCAGAATCAATAATAAGTGGTGGATCGTGAAGGATTCGAATCTTCGACCAATTTCTTGCTAACAGGAGCCAGCCAACTGCTATTTAGCTCAAACCGACACAACTGAGTTTATGCTACCAATCTTTAGTGAAAAGGGTTTTCTAAGGAGTGCTGCAGAATCAATAGGAAGTGGTGGGTCGTGAAGGATTCGAACCTTCGACCAATTGCTTGCTAACAAGAGCCAGCCAACTGCTATTTAGCTCAAACCGACACAACTGAGTTTATGCTATCAATCTTTAGTGAAAAGGGTTTTCTAAGGAGTGCTGCAGAATCAATAGGAAGTGGTGGGTCGTGAAGGATTCGAACCTTCGACCAATTGCTTGCTAACAGGAGCCAGCCAACTGCTATTTAGCTCAAGCCGACACAACTAAGCTTTTGCTATCAAACTTTAATGAAAAGGTTTTTCTAAGGAGTGTTTCAGAATCAATAAGAAGTGGTGGGTCGTGAAGGATTAGAACCTTCGACCAATTGCTTGCTAACAAGAGCCAGCCAACTGCTATTTAGCCCAAGCCGACACAACTAAGCTTTTGCTATCAAACTTTAATGAAGAGGTTTTTCTAAGGAGTGTTTCAGAATCAATAAGAAGTGGTGGGTCGTGAAGGATTCGGACCTTCGACCAATTGCTTGCTAACAAGAGCCAGCCAACTGCTATTTAGCTCAAGCCGACACAACTAAGCTTTTGCTATCAAACTTTAATGAAAAGGTTTTTCTAAGGAGTGTTTAAGAATCAATAAGAAGTGGTGGGTCGTGAAGGATTCGAACCTTCGACCAATTGCTTGCTAACAAGAGCCAGCCAACTGCTATTTAGCTCAAACCGACACAACGGAGCTTTTGCTATCAAGCTTTAATGAAAAGGTTTTTCTAAGGAGTGTTTCAGAATCAATAAGAAGTGGTGGGTCGTGAAGGATTCGAACCTTCGACCAATTGGTTAAAAGCCAACTGCTCTACCAACTGAGCTAACGGCCCATCTTGGTGATGCTTCTACTTGTTTTTCCACCTGTAGAATAAGTGGTG
>NZ_JBFRMK010000458.1:0-573 GCF_041470405.1 Shewanella sp. 10N.286.45.A1 | reverse complement strand
ATAACTGAGCGGGAACAAAGTCGTGAGAGGTATTTAATGGGCATGTAATTAAAAATCAAATGATTAAGTCATGTGTTATTCCTGTTTTGGATGTTCTGCAGAAGTGACACTGAACTTTAAATACTAGCATTTAAGGGGATGGTTTATGGGGTTATTGAAAGCTGATTTAGTCATCAATGTTGGTTTCTAAGGCTCAATTGTTATTAAGGGGTTGAAAAAGTTATTAGCTGAATGTATCGTTCAGCGTGCATTTTTACTTTGTAATAACGTAAATTGCAAGATTAAATAGAATTTTAATCTTTATTGTAAGCGTTTTTTTGGGGCTAAAGAATACTAGCTATCCTTCTTAACGTGTTAGGTTTTGTTGCTAACAGGGTTGTATGGCATGAAAATTAGCAGTTTAACTGCTTTATACTTATTAATGAGAGGTAGTATGAAATTTGTAACATTAACTAAGGTTTCTACATTAGCTTTAATGCTTACGGCATGTGGTGGCAGCGATAAAGGTACATCAGACAATGAGACAGCAGTTAGTAAAGAATTGGTGGTAACCACTCAAGTTTTTAATTTTGT
>NZ_JBFRMK010000457.1:0-339 GCF_041470405.1 Shewanella sp. 10N.286.45.A1 | reverse complement strand
CTTCGCCAGACGGATACTCATGCTGTGCCATTAACGGTTGAGGTGATGGATATCCTTAAACGCAGAAGTGTCGAAGCTGTGCGAGGTGAGAAATTTGTTTTCCCTGCTAATCGCAGTCTTACAGGTCACATCACCGAAAAGTCAGGTAAGGGCAGCTTTTGGTGGCGCATAACCGAAAGGGCAGGTCTGCGTAGCGAGGAGAAAGAGCAAAACGTCACTATCCATGATTTACGGCGAACCATTGCCAGTTGGAGCGTGATGCGTGGCGGCAATATTCAGATGACCAGTAAACTGTTAGGTCACAGTGATATCAGTATTACTGTATCCGTCTGGCGAAGC
>NZ_JBFRMK010000456.1:0-215 GCF_041470405.1 Shewanella sp. 10N.286.45.A1 | reverse complement strand
CACTACTTGCCTACAGCGTTTTGTAATTCCCGCGGTATGATCAAACTTTTAATGCAATTGCTATTAATCACTTAATTAGCAGTCAATAAAAAGGGAGCAATATGCTTAATGCCGTTCACTTAACGTGAACGGCTTTCTTTTTTATGGGATATCGGTCCTTTGAACACTTCAACACTCTAGGGTAACTACGCTCCCTTTTCCCCTCTAAAATAAAC
>NZ_JBFRMK010000455.1:0-228 GCF_041470405.1 Shewanella sp. 10N.286.45.A1 | reverse complement strand
CATGGCTGTCTCGATGTTTCTCGGTAAATTCTCTTGCCCAGTAGTGAGCGCCAGAACAAGCTTCCATCCCGATAATACAGGGTGGAATGTTAGCGATTTTCTCTAACAGCTTGTTTCTTTTAACTGTTTGCTTTAGTTTAGTTTTACCGTATTCGTCAACACCATGAATACTAAAAACTAATTTGGCTAAATCGATGCCAATTGCTTTAATTAAGGACATATGGACTC
>NZ_JBFRMK010000454.1:0-622 GCF_041470405.1 Shewanella sp. 10N.286.45.A1 | reverse complement strand
ATGGCACATAGTGGCCAATTGGTAAGGGGAGTCCATATCATACGTTAGTTGCTCATCGCCGCCCCGTGACATCATAACGTTGTGGTGTTATGATGTTGTTTGTCAATTTAAAGGAGACAATATTATGAGTAACTTATCAAAACGTTCTACCGTTTATTTTGAACCGAATATTCATCAAGCTTTAAAAATGCGTGCAGCTTCTGCCCACTTGTCTGTTTCAGAATTAATAGATGAAGCGGTTCGTTTACTTATGCGTGAAGATCAAGAAGATCTAGCTGCAGTATCAGCAAGAGCTAATGAATCAGATATTTCATATGAAGATTTGCTAAATGATTTGAAGGCACATGGCAAAATATAGAATAACGTTTAAAAAGTCAGTAGCTAAAGATTTACGAATTATACCTAAAAGTGATATTATAAAGATTTTAGGTAAAATTGACACCTTATCGGAGAATCCAAGAGGTGAAGGTTGTATAAAGCTATCAGGCAAAGAAAACTATAGAGTTCGTCAAGGCTTATACCGAATAGTGTATGAGATTAAAGATGATGTACTTGTAGTCAACGTGGTTAAAGTCGCTCATAGATCTCATGTGTACAAGAACTCCTAACGTATAAGGATAGG
>NZ_JBFRMK010000453.1:0-1000 GCF_041470405.1 Shewanella sp. 10N.286.45.A1 | reverse complement strand
AGTAACACATTTCTGCCCCAATATCATTTTCAGGCGATAAGCTCGCTAATTAAAGTAAAAGCCTGTAGACCTATTTTTACTAATCGATAAATGACGTTACTGATTACTTTCAATAAGACATCATTATCTATGCTCTCCTTGCAATTTTTCGTGCTCGTTTATTTAGTTATGCTCTGGTAAACTGCCTATTAATCAATGGCTTTACATTGGCAAGGCTTAAGTAACAGGTTCGTTAAGTGTGCATGCGTGCTTTACCTAATATACGCAAAAATACAAAGACGTTCGTTTGCCTTTGAACGGTTAAACTCATCAAAGTGGGATATGTTATGGAAATTATGGACGTTAAAAGCTGGGCTTTGATCATTTCATTACTAGCGTTTACTTTATCGTTAATTACTTTTTTTAAAACGCACATTTGGAGAACATTGAAATTTGATTGTCGAATCATTGATTTTAGTTGGAAAAACAACAATGGTGAAAAATATTATGAAAATAGGTTCTTCATTTCATCTTCAGGAAATCAAAATATCTATATTGATAAAATTTACCTAACTGAAGGTAAAAGTAACTCAATTAATAATAGTAGCTTTGTAATAAACGTAAATAGGCTTTTGAAGCCCGGAGAGATTGAAGAGGTTATCTGTAAAACTGACACTTATTTACTCTCTCACAATAAGACTTACTCATTTATTTTCAGGATTGTTTCAGCCAATACAAGTCAATTTTATTGTAGCCTTCAAATGAGTACTAAAAAACAAGAGAATAACAGTAGTATTGTTTCACCCAAGAGCCTGGGTTCTGGCTACTTTACCCTTAATACTTTTAACTTTTGGCTAAATGCAAAAGTACTCAAAAATAGAAGGCTGAGAAGGCAAAACTAGCAAGCGTTTATTGTTGGCAGACAATAAAGTTTGAACCTGAGACATTAAAGATTGAAACTTTTCATACTAGCCATTGAAGCATACATCAACCTTTTGCCCCTTTATCAGTTTTTGAGTAG
>NZ_JBFRMK010000452.1:0-692 GCF_041470405.1 Shewanella sp. 10N.286.45.A1 | reverse complement strand
GAGCGGCTTCGTTCAACAAACGCTTTAAGACAGATTCATAAACGCGTGCCATTTTCGCTTCGCTACAATTTTGGCACACATTTACTCACCACTTAAGCGGGCGTTAGTTACCTAGGGTTATCAATTGAAGACTGAGTGGATAATTAGGAAAATTGTATTACTACTCACATTAGTAGTAATAACCTTCGTATTTGGAGGAATGTTCTATTCTGTTAACTCTGATGTAAAGGTAACAATAGATAATGGGTATGGCTCACCTATCTTCATCTCTTTTATTGTTGTATATATAATCGGGATCATTGTGTTTTCGCTGTCTTATCTACAAAATAAAAAGGTATTTCTTAAAGTAACAAAAACATGGAAGTCGTCTTATTTTATAGTTTTCCCCATCGTATATGCCGCTCTTTTATCTTTTTCTATCTTTGGGGCAGTTCCTAAAATACTGCATAACATCAATTCAGTAAGTGGCTACATTAACTTAACAGTCAAAGAAAAGATAAATAATAATCATAGAGGGCGCTGCGCTCCGAGAATTATCGCCCAAGAAGTTACTTTTTCAATAAATGGGCATGTTTGTGTTTCTAATTCTGAATTTAACGAAGTGCAAGTTGGTAACAATTTCATTACCATAGGCTTAATATCCGCATATGGTTTCGAGAGTGTCGAAATCGGTAACTAACGTATAAGGATAG
>NZ_JBFRMK010000451.1:0-270 GCF_041470405.1 Shewanella sp. 10N.286.45.A1 | reverse complement strand
AAGATTAACAGCCCCTAGCACGCATTTATTTTCTTTATGTTACAAATCTGCTGTAAACAAGTCTTGCCACAACTGCCATAACCTTCTAACGTATAGGCGAATTATGCTTATCGACTTCTTGGTCTATTGAATAGGTTTGATTTTTTGTTAAAAATTCAGACTCTAGCTTATAGAACAAAGGCCATTTGCTTAATTTCAGTTTTATTAACTATTTGATGATTTAAGGTCACTTTTCGACTATGTCGCGGTAGGTATTTATACCAATCAGTA
>NZ_JBFRMK010000450.1:0-933 GCF_041470405.1 Shewanella sp. 10N.286.45.A1 | reverse complement strand
AAGTGAACGGCATTACCCTTGGGCGCTATTTTTTAATCATTATTTAAATCACACTAACCTAGCGAGCTTTATCTAATGCCTCGCATAAAGCTTCTACACCAAGCAAAGCTCTCGGTGCGGCTCGGTGCAGTAAGTCTGCATTTAACTGGTAGATATGTTGTTGCTTCACAGCCGGGATCTCTGGCCACTGCTTCCAATCAATTCCTTGAATGTTGCCTTCATCTTGGCTCTGTAAAATAACTTCAGGCATTTTAAGTAAAACTGTTTCTAAGCTAACTTGAGGGTATTCATTGGCTGAGTCTACAAAAACATTATCGCCATGGCACACTGCAATAATCTGTTGGATCCAGCTATTTTTTGCAACCGTCATTAAAGGTGTAGACCATAGTTGATAGAAGACCTTCACCTCAGGCTTAGCCAAGTTAACTCGCTGTAAACGAGTTAACTCTTGTCGATATGACAGGGCTGCTGCAGCTGCTTGTACTTGATTACCCGTTAGTTCACCAAGCGCTTCTAGCTCATCTGCAACAGCGCCTAGCGTTTTAGGGGTACTGTCGAAAACTTCAAAGCCTAACTCTTTTATTCGTTGGATATCTTCCGCTTTATTACCGCCACCCCACACCACAACCAAGTCAGGGTTAAGCTCAAGCACTCGTTCTATTTGAACGCCGTGATAACCACCAATACGAGGAATTTTAAGCGCTGCCTCTGGGTAATCGGCATGGTCAGTCGTTGCCACAATCGATTCACCAGCACCGATGGCGTACAACATCTCTACCGCATGGGGAGATAAAGCAATAATCCGTTTTGCTGGTTCAGCAGCAAAAACACTACAGCTAAAAATAACGCTGCATACAATTAAACATTTGGAAAAGATATTCATAAAATCCTTTTTAGTTAGGTTCAAGATATAGAGGTTCTAGGTTCTAGGTT
>NZ_JBFRMK010000449.1:0-201 GCF_041470405.1 Shewanella sp. 10N.286.45.A1 | reverse complement strand
GGCTGGCTAATGTATTTCTCATTAGATAGAAAATCTGAAAAACTATCTATTCTCTCACTATAATTCTCAATTAACACTCAACTCTCCAGAAACAGATAACGCTTTGCTAAGCGGCAATAGAATGGCTGGCTAAAATTAGCGAGGAACGAGCAAAAGCCAGCTGTTTTTTGTCCGTTTGAGCAACTTGTTGAACGAAGCCGC
>NZ_JBFRMK010000448.1:0-2013 GCF_041470405.1 Shewanella sp. 10N.286.45.A1 | reverse complement strand
AAAAATGCAAATGGCTTAGCACCCACCTAAAAAGCGTAAACTCTTACGTCGATATTAACTATATAAAGGTATCACTCGGGCTTGTTCAACACTTGGGATAAGGACGCGGCTGCGCGCGGCCTATCCTTATACGTTAGGCAAGTTTTTCAATTAAGCTTCAACCATGTACTTTCTTTCTCTTAGAAAGATATCAACAAGCTCAATGAATTTTTCAAGCATCCTTTCTAAACTGTCACCTAACTCTTGTAATTCTGACAAAGTATATTGCCTACAAGAATCTCGAAAAGACTCTTCACCATGTGCTAATTTATTTCTTTTATTTTTTATTGTTAAGATATTTTCTGGATTTCTCCCTCTTAAATCAACCTTACCAATTCCATAGCTTTTACTAATATCGTTTAAAGACCGAAGATCAATATTTCCGGAAAATACTGTTATTCGCTTACAATACTCTTCAAAATTGGGAAACTTAAACTCACCACTAACAGTGTTGTCTAAATGATCTTTAACTTTTCGCTTTGATATATCAAAGTGGTAAAAACTAGCATACAATTTTTTAAACTCTTCTGAGAGTTCATCATATTTACAACCAGAAGCCCTATCATGAATATTGGTTATTGAAGAAGATACTGTTGCTTCCAGGTTATTATATAACAATAATGTATAACTAGATTTTAAGATTGATGATTCAAGAACCCCGCCACTTTCTGAAAGTGAAGCAATGTGTTCCAAGAGTTTTTTAGCTTCATCGTTTCTATCTTGAAAAGCAGACTTTACCGATAACATAACTAAAGCTCCAACACCTTGTTTTTGACGAACTCTATACGTTGTCTTACTTTATCTGGACTATGGCTACGATATTTTCCCGATATCAGTGTTTTAAATTCATGGTTTCTCAACCATAAACCTGCGTTTACTTTCTTCGTCAATTTAAGATCACTATTCTCATATAAAGCTTTTGCAACACCAACAGATAAAGCTTCAAAGAACATTCTAGATACTCCTTGATTTGCTTTCTTACAAAATCCATTTATGAAATTATCATTTACAAAGCCCAAAACTTGATCGAGTTGTTGCTTTTTAAATTCCATTTCAGTCTCTGTAAAATCAGTATTTTTATTCATCATATACTGGTCTAGCATAGTGATTATTCCAGCGCTATAGCCCTCATAACGTGGAAATGCATCGACTAATGCAAAAAACCTTAAGACTAATTCTTCATGTTCTTGTCGTTTAGTCACTGTTTTCGATAATGGTGCAATTTTTTTAAGCAACTCTTTGTTTTCAGATGTGTATGAATAAACGAAATCAGTAAAATCTCCCGAATAAATCCCCTTTCTTTTTTCCATATTCCGTAATAAATCACTTCCTTTGTTGATCCTTTCAAACAAATCATTTTTCACTTTTTCTGTCGCTGACTCAGATAAGACTATTGTCCTTATAGAGGTATTGACTATTTTCCTTTGTCTGGCCTTCGGTAAATATGAAAACTTCACTTCATTCATATTTTTTAACTTATCAAGTCCCTTTAAAGTCAGCTTATCTTCAATAAAGGCAACTATCGTTCTAATTCGTTGCGAGCCATCTACTATTTCAAGCCTTCCTTCACTATCCTCAGCTAAAAAAATAACAGGTATAGGTAATCCTAAAACTATGGATTCGATTAATGTAGATTGTCTGACATCATCCCACACAAATTCTCTTTGATAATCTGGAACATAGATATCATTTTCATCTTCATCAATACCATTTACATACTTTTGAACCAAATGTTCAATCGTAAATTCTTTTGTATCAAAATCTACTGTTTTCTTTTCCTCGTATATCTCGTTTTCAATTAGTTCAATCTTTTCTAGTTGTAACACTTACTTTCTCCTAATTTATACGGGGATATATCCATTCTTGAGTAATTGCCTAACGCCCAAATAACGGGCTAAAAATTGTGGGCTAAACTTGAGCGAAGCGAAAAAGCCCGCGGTTTTTAGTCCCTGTTTATTTGCTTGTTGAACGAAG
>NZ_JBFRMK010000447.1:0-2715 GCF_041470405.1 Shewanella sp. 10N.286.45.A1 | reverse complement strand
TTTAATGCAATTGGTATGAATACTAGGCAATCGATGCTTATCCTGCTATAAATTCATGCGTAAGGTCTAATTTAGTATTCTAAACATACCTATTATGCACCTACTAAAGACCTTGAGTGTATGAGCTTGGTGATATGTCATTAATATTACTAGCTCATGTTGTTTTTATAGCTTATATAGAATTCAGAAGGGTAAAATACCGTGAAAAAAATTTCTCGTCGTTCATTTCTTATATCTGGTTCAGCTTTGGTTATAGCAACTGCTGTTGGCGGCATGACCTCTGCTCAGGCATCAAATGGTTTTATTCCTGGTGGTAACGACATCCCAAAAGCTCCAGTTATCAACGACTTCAATCTTAAGTTGCAATTGATAGCCGACCAAAATCACGATTTTATGAGAGTAGCATGGGAAATCGCTACAGATAGTGATTTTGAGCATATTATTAATCAAGATAAGGTTAGCTTGGAGCAGACTAAACAGCAGGCACTAAATATCACTTTGCATGAGATCCCTCTGGACACAGAAATATTTTATAGGCTGACATGCGAACACTGTGATGCCTATGAGATTGATGAATTGCCATTTAACCAAGGGGTTAACATTAACAATGTCGGCCTTGTGTATTCTAGCTTAAGCGATTGATTTTATTTTGTTTGGTTTTTTGTCGGGAAGTATAAGCTTGTCATGGAATGGACGCAGTTATAAGGCAGACTTAATTTTCGGTAAACATAAAGGACTAACATAAGCGCTAGTTCATAAAGTAAAAACCAATAGGGAAGTTTATGTCTAATTTGGAGATATCCAATGATTCGATTCGTCAGTTTGAACAAACTGGTTATCTTTTATTAGAGAACGCATTACCTACCTCACTGCTTCAACAATGGCGAAATATTGCAGACAAACTTGAAAAACAAGCTTTGGCTGAATACGAGCAGGGGACTCAAAGCGGTGATTATTGTATTGTACAAGATCCCGTTGGACCGAGGTTAATGCGCTACGACAACATGATAGAGTTACAAACAGAAGCCTCAATAGAGTTACTTGCATGCCCAGCACTTATTACTCTAAGTGAAAAGCTTTGTGGAATAGGGGCAATTCCAATAGCAATGGATATATTGTATAAACAACAGCACCCTCATCCTGTTATTAACTGGCATCAAGGAGCACAACATCCTAGAACTTACCCTTATCTGAATGTTGGCATATATCTGGACGACGCCCCCGAAGGTGATGGTTGTTTGCGTTATGTCCCTGGCACTCAACACAAATTAGAAGATATTCAACAACTCTCGCAAAAACACGGTTGGGAGATACCTGGCACTATAGAGCAACCAGCCAAAGCTGGCGATATTCTGATTCAAGACATGATGATTTTACATGGCTCTCAACCGAAACGCTCTCCAGGGTGTCGCAGAACCATTTATTTAGAACTAAGATGTGTGCAAGGTATTATTGAAAGTCAGTCTCAGTCAGAAGTGTGGGCAGATATCCGCAAACAGTTTATGGCTTTGGTACTAGAACGCGCACAACACATACCTGATGGTTGGCAGCATTTTTACCCTTTAAGGAAAGTTAACCAGTCGCAACTTGTTACTCAAATGCGCGCCAAAAAGGAGCCTGCTATACCTGCTGTATGGGCGATATTTCCAGTGGAGCACCCTGACTATCCTGTACCTTCAGAGTTGAGAGAAAATGACTGACACTTCCCTTGTCAACATAGAGGATGTAGGAGAGCTCAACCTTTATCAATTAAAGAGGTTTTGGCATACAATTCAAGAAAATAAGCAATCTATTGCTCATCAAGATTACCATGTTAACCGCCTGTTACTTAGTGCTTTAGGCATAGGTTTACACCAAGGCCTATTTTATCTGTATACCGAGAGGCCCACTTTTCAACAATTTGAATCATGGATCAAACACAATGCTGTGCTACTTTCAGATGAAGTCGTGCAAAGGTTTAATCATGCAATTGTGCATGCTCCTCTATCAAAAATAACCGCAGAAAAGTTTAAGTTTATCGATGAGCACCCAGATGTTTTGGACAGAGCTGATTTAAAGCACTGGCAAGAGTTTGGTTATGTGATTGTTAAAAATGCAGTGAGCATAGAAGATAGTAGGGCTGCGGAACAGGCTATCTGGCAACATATCCAAGCGATTCCTGACGAACCAAGTACTTGGTATGGAAAAAATGATAGCCAAATTATGGTGGAGCTGATCCAACACAGTGCACTTCAGCACAACCGAAACAATATCAAAATTCATAAGGCTTTTAGTCAGCTTTGGGGGACGACTGATTTATGGTGTTCCGCTGATCGTTGTAGCTTCCATCCCCCACTGAAAACGGGTTATGATTTTCCTGGTCCTGACTTACATTGGGATATGGATCTTAATAAACCTGATTCATTTTGCACCCAAGGTATACTTTATTTGACCGATACCAGTGCAGAACAAGGTGCTCTCACATTAGTGCCAAGCTTCCAACATAAATTACAAGAATGGCTCACCAACCTAGATAAAAACCAAGATCCACAGCAACAAGATTTACACTCACTAGGCTCAAAAGCCATTGCTGCACAAGCTGGAGACTTGATCATCTGGCATCATGCATTACCTCACGGCAGTCGACCAAATGTTACTCAGCAACCACGAATTGCCCAGTATATTAATTTTTACCCATTTGATTTGAAAAACTAGGAGTTGTTGATCTTTCACGGT
>NZ_JBFRMK010000446.1:0-318 GCF_041470405.1 Shewanella sp. 10N.286.45.A1 | reverse complement strand
AGGGCAAGGCCGTGTCGCCGGGCTTTGCTGATTTTTTCCAGCGGAGCAAACACTGTACTTGCAACCGCCAGTATGGAAATACATAGGCAGCCATAGTTAATGCTATGGTTACTTAGAGTGTAGCGGTTCGCCGCTAGGCTATGGTATGTGCGAGTTTTATAGACAACTAACCGAACATACATAGTTAATGGCATCAATCGCGACCTCCAACTAAGCTTGAACTGAGCATTGAACAAGGAGGTTGCATGCCACGCCCAAGACGAACACTTATTAGTATTGAAGACACTCCCTACTATCATTGTTGTAGCCGTGTAGTTC
>NZ_JBFRMK010000445.1:0-286 GCF_041470405.1 Shewanella sp. 10N.286.45.A1 | reverse complement strand
GGAACACCTGCGGTGAGTACAGGCTTTACTTTGATGTTAGGTACACCAGCAGTCAGTAGAGGTTTTACTTTGATGTTAGGTACACCAGCAGTCAATAGAGGTTTTACTTTGATGTTAGGTACACCAGCAGTCAATAGAGGCTTTACTTTGATGTTAGGTACACCTGCGGTCAGTACAGGCTTTACCTTGATGTTAGGAACACCTGCGGTGAGTAGAGGTTTTACTTTGATGTTAGGTACACCAGCAGTCGATAGAGGCTTTACTTTAATGTTAGGTACACCAGCAG
>NZ_JBFRMK010000444.1:0-311 GCF_041470405.1 Shewanella sp. 10N.286.45.A1 | reverse complement strand
AGCCAGTACTCACCGCAGGCGTACCTAACATCAAAGTAAAGCCTCTATTAACTGCAGGTGTACCTAATATCAAAGTAAAACCTTTACTGACAGCGGGCGTTCCGCACATCAAAGTTGTTAACCAAGCTGCGGCATAAAGGAGAATAAATTATGTTTGATTCAATTATGCAAATTCTAGGTCTCACAAAACCAGCTCGTAAGAAAGTTAAGCTACCTGAAGGGCTAAATCACCTAGAAGTGATCCCGGCCAAAGGTTGGTGGAACTAAGTATCAGCTGAGAGTTATGATGGGTAATACAAACAAAAAAAGGA
>NZ_JBFRMK010000443.1:0-207 GCF_041470405.1 Shewanella sp. 10N.286.45.A1 | reverse complement strand
TATTAGGCGCCTAGGAATGATTTACTCTCACATGGGCATATTGGCCACACTGCTATCAGTGTCATCGCTAAATGATTAGCTAACTCAAATCGCAGACGTAAAAAAGCCCGTTGCGTTAGCAACGGGCTTTTTACTCTCTTACGAGAAATTAGGCGCCTGGAAATGACCTACTCTCTATTATCCCCGCAGGGGATACATGGGGGCGAA
>NZ_JBFRMK010000442.1:0-2336 GCF_041470405.1 Shewanella sp. 10N.286.45.A1 | reverse complement strand
CGTTGAATAAATTCATAAGGGAATAATTATTCTGTCATTACTCACTTTGGATTAACTCGCATTGAATTAGTTTGCAAAAAGCACTCTGCGTAGATCAACTTCATATACTGATCGGCATAAGATTATTATATCTGTATTTTGGCAGCCTGTTTTGCTGTTCAACTCCTAAGGCACTGTAACGTAATATCATAATTATAATAACGGAGGTCGGGTTAAATGGCTTTTCTTCAACAGAGTATGGTAAGGCAATTCATTGCAGGTCTACTGTTTACTTTAACTTTGATAACACTAGGTAGTTCTATCTTAAAAAGCTATCAGGTACGCCAAGAGTCTGCGGTCGCAACAAATGAAGAAGTTGAAAGGGTATTACAGCAATTGACCGGTAAAATCGATCATATGCTGTATTCGCGCACCAACCAACTAGATGCGGTTTTTACTCATCCAAATACCACCGCAGCGATTAAGTCTATTCAAGATCGTGGCTTGAAATATGAAGAACATGAGATGTTGGTCCCAGTTAGCCATTATTTTCAGTCGCTAATTAGATCAGACACATCTTTGGTTAGCTTATTTTTTACAACAACTGCTACCTGGGAGTATTTTGATCATGACAGTAAAAACAAAGATCCCGATTACTACATAAATCAGCGACCTTTTTGGCAAGAGTTTCTAAGCCAGATGAATCACTATGTAAATGATCCCTACTTAGATGCCGATGGTGAAATTCTTTTAACCTTTAGAGCACCAGCATATGACCAACAGCGTAATCTAATTGGTACCGTAGGATTAGATTTGGATTTGGAGCAAGTGAATCGAGAGTTTGCCGCGCTGCAGAGTGTATATCCAGGACTTGCTGTATTTGTTGTAAGTGACAGTGGCTTACTGGTTAACTTCCCTGATATGGTCAATCAGATGATGTCTAATGGACTGAGTACGTTAGACATGGCCGCGATAGATGAAAATTATAAACAACATGGTGCAGAGGGATTCGGCACTATGTGGCAGGCTTATAACGCTAGAAACGATAAAGAACATATCGTGCAGTGGAATAATCAGCAGTACCGGGTATTTTTGCAACCTTATGAGCGTGCACTCCCTGAGGTGCATTGGAATGTCGCTGTTATGTTGCCAGAAAGCGCTATTATAGCCCCTGTTGACGATGCAGTAAGAGACAATATTTTGCACTCAGTTATATTCAGCTGTGTGATAGCGTTGTTTATGTGGCTATTGATCAAATGGCAACTTAAACCACTGCAACAGTTACAGCAGGCGATGCATTCAATAAGCCAAGGAGATGCAGATTTAACCCGTAGGTTAAACATTAATAGAAAGGATGAACTCGGCAAGCTCTCGGAAGCGTTTAATGATTTTGTGAGTAAAATCCAGGTGATGGTTAATGAATCAAGTTCATTAGCGAATAAATTCTACCAGAACTCTCGAAATAGCTTACAGTCAACTGCAGAAACTAATGCCATCGTTGGTCAACAAAAAGCACAGCTAGCGAATGTAGCTAGTGCATCTGTGGAAATGGCGCAGACTAGTGAACATGTTGCTGGTCGTGCACAAGATATCTCTGCCATCGCATCTGAAACTAAGCAGGGGGTTGTCAGTGGGGTCGCTAATATTGAAACAGTTAATGACAGGATGGGCATTTTAGCTGATCAGATCCAACAGGCGACGGACGTAGTGGCGGCATTGGAGCAAGATACTAGCAAAATAGGTGAAGTTGTTAATGTTATCGGTGCAATCGCTGAACAGACTAATCTATTAGCGTTAAATGCGGCTATTGAAGCAGCAAGAGCGGGCGAGCAGGGGCGTGGTTTTGCTGTTGTCGCTGACGAAGTACGTAACTTGGCTTCTAGAACTCAGACTTCAACGACTCAAATTCACGATATTGTTGCTAAGCTACAAAATACGGCTAAAGATGCAGTAGGCGTAATGAACCAAGGGTTAGAAGAAACTAAAACTAACAAGGCTGCGACACTTGCAGTTATTCCAGAGTTTGAAACTATTCTTACTTCTATGGAGCAACTTGAACAGCACATGGTCGATATTTCCTCGACTATCACGCAGCAGTCGAGCACTGCAATACAGATGAATCAGGAAATTGTAGAGATTGATGAGATGGCTTCCGGAACGGTAACTCAAACTCAATCTTTGGCTGTAACTATTCAAGAAACTGAATCTCAGTCTTCTGAGTTGATAAACGCTATGGCACGCTTTAAGTCGTAACCCCAAGGGGCTTACGTTGCTTAAGTCATAGATCTAAGAGGACAAATATTTGCGCTTTACTAGGGGGGGGGATCTTTCGAGCTTAGTTTTTGTTCGGTTCTTTA
>NZ_JBFRMK010000441.1:0-694 GCF_041470405.1 Shewanella sp. 10N.286.45.A1 | reverse complement strand
TGGGTGGCACTATTTACTCAGCCTAGACTTACTGTGTATTATCTCATTTCTTAGTCGTTCCAGGTTTTTGAAATCAGACCAGAAGCTCTCTTTATTCGGGGAATCGACATCAAGAACATCAGGTAAAATAGAGGACACTTTTTCTGAGGTGCTAATCCATCTCTCAATCTGCTCTTTCCCGTAGTGTTCAATTACTCCTTTACTATTTTTCTTTTTGTAAATGTACTCTTCAGGAATGCTTGTGTTGCAAAAGGACTCAACAGCTTTGTATCCAAAAACAATAGAAGTTTGAATTTCCTCTAAGAAGTCATATGCGGCCTTCACCCCTTGGTCATATAGTGACCCATCAGATGCCTTGGAAATACCTTTGATGTGCTCTCTTAATGTATTGGCATGATCCTTAGCTTTAGACGATATGCTCAGCGATAAGGATATTTCGTTTGGAGCAGCTACTCCTATCTGATTCTGTTCGATCTTTGCGTATATTAATTTTTGGAAAAATGCAGTCTGATCAGTTTCTTGATCATGTACTCCAATAGGCTTGTTTGCACGCATATCAGGCACTGGTATTTCATGGCCATCTTCCCTTTCTCCATCAATCGTATGTACGCAGACTAACTGATCTTTATCTTTCAGGTTAGAGAACAATGCTAGCTTCCTTGTATATTTGTCCCACTTGAACAGCTTGTTGAAC
>NZ_JBFRMK010000440.1:0-296 GCF_041470405.1 Shewanella sp. 10N.286.45.A1 | reverse complement strand
ATATCCTTAATGGAATTGCTATAAACAAAATAGAGCATGCCTTTCCTCCTTGCTGGTCAGGTATAGCAGTTACAAGAGTAAAGCTTAAAGGTAAGTCGTGCAGGAGCGATTATCGACGGTAATGTAATCTTAGCTGCTAAGGGGAATAACTTACCTTGTTTTAAAGGCGCCAAACGCTCGCTAGCGAGTAAATCGTCATGCTAATTGGGATGATAAACCTGCTGTCTTGCAATGCGCTATAAGCACTCGCAATGGCTTAAGTTGAACTTGATGCCTGTTAGGGACTGTTGATCTTT
>NZ_JBFRMK010000439.1:0-446 GCF_041470405.1 Shewanella sp. 10N.286.45.A1 | reverse complement strand
AGATCAACTGCCCCTAGTCCTATCACCTAAGATACTCTGGCTGATTGTTTTTTTAAAGTGGGCAGAGCACAGTTTGCCAAGATTTGTAATTTTTAATCAATAGGATATATTGATGTTAATTGGATTACGCAATTCAGATAGTTAATACGGTGTGTATTAGCGGCCAAGGAATGATGGCTGGCTATTTTTTTCGGTAAAGGATGACAATATGAGCGTTTCCAACGCAAAAAGGTGGGCAGAGCTGTGCCAACAGCAGGCTGAGTTGATTGATAATCTGACTCGTGTTTTCCCCGAGCGCAGTGACGAACATGCAAATTTGAGTGAGCATTGGCGAGAGGTTGGTCGGAAGATCACCGATGGCGAAGTTGTTTTAATGCCAAAACTTAGATAGTTGAATATCATTCAACTAATAAAAAACCGCCAGTAGGCGGTAATGCCGATCATTT
>NZ_JBFRMK010000438.1:0-3244 GCF_041470405.1 Shewanella sp. 10N.286.45.A1 | reverse complement strand
CTCAATAGAGTGGCTTTTTCTGTTATTCATCTGCTAAAGAGGTTTGCGCTTGTCTAGAAAACCGAAGTATTTTGACCGTCGCTTTAAGCTATCTTTATTACATCCGAAATATTGGCTGACATGGTTTGCTATCTTAGTATTGGTGCTGTTTGGCCTGATGCCAGCTTGGCTTAGGGATCCTGTTGCTCGTCAGTTATCCAAATTAGTACTTAAGATTGCAGCTAAACCTATCGCTGTTGCCAGAGCTAACCTCACCACTTGTTTCCCTGACAAATCGAATGCTGACATAGAGGCTTTGATCCGCGATAACGTTGAAAATTTTGTGATGATTTTATTGGCGCAGTCTGAACTGCTAGTTAAGTCGAGACAAAACATTCGCAACCGAGTGCAGCTTACAGGCTTTGAGCATGTTGAGCAGGTCAGGGCGGCCGGTCAACCTGTCATATTTATCATGCCCCATGTTTGGGGGATAGAGTATGCAGGCCTGCGATTGAACTTAGATCTGCCTATGGTATCAATGGCCAAAGCGCACAAAAATGACCTGTTTAACTGGTTTAATAACCGTATGCGCAGCTCCCAAGGTGGCAATATCTATATGCGCGAAGCGGGGATTAGAGCTTTGCTGGCCGAACTGAAGCAAGACAATAGCTTTTTCTATCTACCTGATGAAGATTTAGGGCCGGATAAAAGTGTTTTTGCCCCGTTTTTAGGCACGACTAAAGCGACATTGCCTGTGGTAGGCCGACTTGCCCAAGCTGGTAATGCACAAGTGATGCCTGTCAAAATCGGTTATGACCAAGTGAAGCGCCAATATCAGTTAACAGTGATGCCTGCTATTGCCCCTGAAGATATGCAGGGCAAAGAAAATGAAGCTATCGCCTTGAATAAGGCTGTAGAACAGGTCATTTTGGCTTATCCTGAACAGTATATGTGGTTCCTTAAAGTGCTGAAAACGCGTCCTGAAGGCGAAGAGTCAATCTATAAATAGAGCTCAGCATAGAGACTGGATCAGTTAAACTAAAAAAGCCGCAATATTAATTGCGGCTTTTTATTACTAGTAATGAATCATCTTAAACGATAAGTTGATATTCACTGCGCAAAATATCGATGATCTCTTGCTTAGGATTTTCGCTAATGTGGAGCTTTTCGCCAATCACTTTCTCAGCAATGCCCACGTAAGTGTTAGAGATGTCCATCATCACAGATTCAGGAAGCTTATTGTCTTTTGCTAAGGCAAAGCGTTCTTCCATGCGGTTCTTATTGAGTAAGATATCTGCATCTGGGAAGTGATTCAGTAACCACTGTCTGAAACCTTCTTTTGATTGCTCGATGATTTTGCCGTCGCGATGAGAACTACCATCCCAAATTCTAGAGCTATCAGGTGTGCCAACTTCATCCATATAGATAAGTTTCTCATTACCTGCAGCATCATTGACATAGCCAAATTCAAATTTTGTATCGACAAAAATTTGGTCTTGTTCGGCTAAGGCATCGCTAATCACGTCAAAGCCTTCTGAGAGCAATTTCTCGTATAAATCGATATCACACTCATTGCTGAAATTAAACCCAGCTACGTGGCGCTCAATGTCACTGCGTGATACGTTAACGTCATCAGCTTCAGGTACACCTTCTAGACCCGTTAATACACCTTTGGTTGATGGTGTGATTAGGATCTCTGGCAGCTTTTGATCTTTCTCTAAGCCTTCAGGTAAGGTAATGCCACAAAATTCACGTTCACCTTTGCTGTATGCGCGCCACATAGAACCTGTAATGTATTGACGAGCAATAGCTTCAATCATCACTGGGCGAGCTTTTTGCACAATCCATACTAACGGATGTGGTATGTCCAAAATATGGCTATCAGCTAAGCCTTTTTCTTTGAATAGCTTAAACCAGTGATTTGAGATTGCGTTAAGTGCTGTCCCTTTGCCAGGAACACCATTTAAGCCGTTCTCACCTTGCCACACACAGTCAAACGCAGAGATACGGTCACTGATTACCATTATTGCTAATGGTGCGTCAGCGGGTACGTCATAGCCTTTGTCTTTTATCAGGCGAGCGCTGTCTTCTGGCGTTAACCAGTACACACTGCGCACTTTACCTGAATGTACGGGTTTATCGGTACGGATGGGAAGGTTGTCATTTACGACTAAAACTTTATCTGCAAGATTCATAGGGCACACTTTTATTATTGAGAAGCTTAATTTTAGTGGCGCAGATTGTATCAGAACTTAGTTTTGGCAACACTAGTAGGATAGCTGTTTTGGCCTAGATAAAAACAGTGTTCTTAATAAAAGAAAATCAACAACCTAGCTTGGATGTTTTTTATTGATATTTATCCAAAATATCATCAATTATTCCATGGGCTTTCATTATCAAAATTTGTTCATCGTTCCAATCTATTAACCCTTGTGGGACACCATCCCCATAGCTCAAATGAATGTCCACTGGTGCAATAGTGTCGTTGATGTCGGTAAACACAAAAGCCGTTGGATTGATCTGATGTTTATTTAGACTATAAAGAACTCTACTTTTCATCTCTATAAATAGGTCGCCTCTGCGGCTTTGTAGTGCAAGAAGTGCACTTTTGTGGCTACTGACTTCCAAAACCTTTATTTGGTACTGTTCAATTAAGGGCTCTAATCCGGGATATTTAAAGCCTTTGAGTAGAATGAGCGTTTTATGTTGCAGTTGGGGCCAAACGATGGCGCTATCTGCTTTCAATGAAACTGCGATGTGATTTGCCGTAAAAAGTACTTGTTTTGACAGGCGTTTATTCTGTAGATATTTACCATCTTTAACGCGCCATGTCGGAGAGCCGTAGCTTATCCAATTGGGAAAGGTTTGTTTCTCCATCTCATAAAGATAACGCTTAAATGGCATGACTTGATTGACGATCTCAAATGGTTTTTTATTTGCCAAGAACTCAACAATATCAGTGACCACGCCTGTCTGCGGGCCTGCCTCTGCTGCATTTACCTGAAACGGCTCTGCTTGCTCAGATATGATCAAGTAAGCCAAAGTCTGCGCCGTGACTGTTTGGCTCAATAATGTGGTTACTAAGAGCGTGATGAAAGGTAATGATTTAAACATGCTAACCAACGGGTTCTGAATGATAATCGCTTGTAGTATAAAGAGTTTGTAATTCTATGTAACTGTATTTGTGGGTAAATAATAATCTAAAGTCTTTACATTAGGTGAAACTTTAGTATTGACCATTACAGGTTAATACCAATCAGTATAA
>NZ_JBFRMK010000437.1:0-3809 GCF_041470405.1 Shewanella sp. 10N.286.45.A1 | reverse complement strand
CAGATTTATCGTTTGATAGTGTTTGTTTTTGTTGTAGTTGGCTAATTTGCTTACGCCAGGTACTGATCACGCTGTGCACATAATGGTATTTCTTTATCCGGCCTTCAACTTTTAGAGAATCTACGCCCGCGTTGACTAACGCTTCAAGATCATCAAAGGCGGAGTTATCTTTCATATTGAGCGGATATTCAGCACCCACCTCAGTGGTTTGGTACTGATCGCGACAAGGTTGACTACAACGTCCACGATTACCTGAATTACCGCCATGAGCTGAACTAAAATAGCACAACCCCGAAAAACCGATGCAGTTAGAACCATGAACAAAGACCTCGGTTAACATATCTAACTGATGCGCTTTTTCCGATAAGACCTTGATCTCATCAAGGTTGAGCTCTCTAGACAAGTTTGCACGGTTAGCCCCCATTTGCTGCAGAAATGACAGTTGGCCGCTATTATGTGTCGTTAGCTGTGTAGATGCATGAACTTCAAGCGTTGGAAAGTAGCGTTTCAAGATCTCAAACACGCCAAGATCCTGTACTATCACACCATCAATGTCGGTATTAACTAGCTGATTAAGTAGTTTAAACAGTGCTGGTAACTCTTGTTCTAAAACGATAATGTTCAATGTTAGAAACAGTTGGCAATGATGCTGATGAGCGACTCTTAACAGCCCACAAAGCTGTTCGAAGTTAAGGTTTTCAGCACGCTTTCTCGCATTGAAATTATCAAGACCGCAGTAAACCGCATCGGCGCCAGCAACAATAGCGGCTTTAATAGAATCAATGTCTCCACCTGGTGCTAATAACTCAACATTTCTCACAGTTTTTGTCTCTCAATCAAACTTACTTGGTACAGCAATCATAATTCTCAAATTCCAGCCGTTAGTCGCTCGACCTGAACTTGCAGTATATAGCTGTGTAATATGCCGGTAATTTTAAAGACTCGTAGATATCGTGGCTACGGTGCATGATTAACTTATTGCTAAACTATGAGGTTGATCGGTTTACCATGTCGATTATTTTGGCCATTGACTAAAACTATTGCATAAATCGAATTAACAAAGTGAGCATTTAACACATTTTTGATTAGAAGAGCCCGAAAGTCCCTCGCTATCTGGCTTTTATACTCTCCAGCCAATTGATTAACGGGTTAAAACCTCTTAGGATCACTAATCACTTATTAAACGCCAAGACTGAAGTACATGAACAACGATACCAAACTCAACAAAGCCCAGCTTGCACTGTATTTTATCTATGACAGCCATTGCCCATGGAGTTACGCTGCAACGCCATTGGTGAATGCGCTTAGTGATGCATTTCCGAAAATGCAATTGCATTTATTACATTGTAGCCATTTTGACGGTAGCGATAGTGCAGGTCTTGACCAAGTTAATGCAGTTAAAGATCTTGCAAAGGTTAAGTTTGGCAGAGACCACATTCGTTACGCTAATAGCCCAAAAGATGCCACCAAAGTAGCTAACCTAATGGCGTGGCTTGAAACTAAACAGCCAGATAAGATGCTAACGGTTCTAAATGCAATTCAAAAAGCACATTTTGTTGATGGCAACCCGTTAACCAACAAACATGATTTTAGTGAGTTGATCACTACTCATAAGTTATCGCCTTCAAACAAAATATTCAGAGATGGCTTGATCAATGACGCCGAACAAATTCTAGCTGGCATTGCAGAGATCTATGAAGTTATTGGCACAACCTCTTTTCCTGCACTGCTTATCACGGTAGATGACCAAGGTATTTTTATTGATCACTCTAAATACCTAGCAGCACCAGAATCAGTGGTTGAAAGTGTATTACAAGAGATGCAAAACCTAGATTAAGATTGCATTATAAAGTTTAGACAAAGTCTAGTTATAGGCTTTGTCTAAACGTAACGGGAATCACTGGCCATTATTGGTTCAACGTAACCTAAAGGAAAGGATTTCCACATGCAGCTAGTACCACCGACAACTGAACATTTACAACAGATGATGACTTGGTTTAGTACCCAACAACAAGTGTTTCAGTGGGCTGGTCCCAGTTTCAGATACCCCTTTGATATTGTCACTTTCACTGAAGATCTTTCTTTGCAAAGACTCGCTTCTTTTGCACTCGTGTCTGATAAGCAAGAATTACTCGGATTTGGCCAGTATTACCCGCGTTTAGAAAAGTGTCATTTAGGCAGAATTGTCATCAATCCAATTTGGCGAGGAAAGGGTATAGCTAGCACCTTGGTAGAGATGCTTAATGCGTGTGGCCTCAAACAACTCCGTTTACAACAAAGCTCTTTGTTTGTGCTCAAAGATAATCAAGCAGCAATCAATAGCTATCTAAAGCAGGGGTTTGTGGAAAGTATCTACCCGGAAACGCTACCACTCGATCATTGTTTGTATATGACGAGAACACTGAAGTAGCCTTAAATAATTTATATCAAAGACTGTTAGCAATAATCAGCGAGACTCTACGCCGCCATAAATATCAATAGTGAGCCCGCGCTGCTCTGCGTAGTTTGTCGGAGTGAGGCCAATCTGTTTTTTTAAATGACGTATCAAGTGGGGTTGGTCGCTAAAACCAAACTTAAAAGCCACTTCGGCCCAATCTATATCAACAGCTTCGCGCTGATATAAATATTCCAGCATCGCCTCTAATTTGTTCATCGACTGACACTGCTTCATCGTTAATCCCGTCACTCTGTTAAAGCTACGCTCAAGCGTGCGTTGTGAACAAAATAAACGTTCACCGAGTTCTGATATTGGGTATTCATCCAATAGCGGCAGTGCTTTGCGAGTTAGCTCGCTATGTTGGTCTTCATTAGTTTTAATGAACAGAGGCAACAATAATTCATCTAGCTTATCGCTGCATTTGTACGGTTCTGTGCGGCCGAGTTCTATAAGCTGTTCTACATCTGAACTTTCTGTTCCGAGTAGCTGGTCAATATCGGCATTGACTGCACGATTAAGAGTCGGGTGGTTATATCCTTCAACATTAAGCGAATAGAGCGCTCCTATGTGGAATTTAACGCCTAAGTAAATAAAACGCTCACTGTGATCTAATTGCAGTGATTGTTGCTGAGGGTAAAGCCAATGACAACCTTTGCCTTTACTTTCAGTTGGCAAAGTTTGATAACTATAGCGCTGCTGTGGCGGGCATAATATCAAATGGGTTGCAGGTTCAGGGTTTAGTTTAGGAAAGTGATTACTTTCATCTTCATCTGTTTTTTCTATCAACCAATAAAGCGCTACATATTTGGCTATTGTTTGGTTTTTCGGAGCCTGAGACCAAATTTGCATAGTTAAAAAGCTACTCTATAAAAGGTTACACATCGTATAAGTTAGCACAGATGATAACTGCCGCTCACTTAATCAATAATGAGTTTCACTAGATAAAAGTTCCTTTAGTTAAAAGTAAACTATACTAAAAATCGTCATTTATGATTAAGGAAGATTTATGTCAATGCTGAAAACCTAGCCAGTAACTTGTGGGGCACAGGTACAGTAGTGAAACCGAACATAAACATAATAACGACCATCAATAATACCGAGAAAATAAAAAGTCATACCACCTAGCAGCATGGAGGCCACATTTCCCATAAAGGTCTCACCATCATTACCACTATTACGATCCTGTAAGCCTCAATTTATCTTCAAATGATGACGAGTAACAGAGTGTGGCAATACGTTGGACTATAGAAATATTGCAAAGTGTCTAAGAAGGTATTCTCCTACATGGACTTTTTTATCGATGTACTGATTACAATAAAGCGCTGATATTAAGCCAGTATTTACGGTTAAACGTGCTTGTTGAACGAAGCCG
>NZ_JBFRMK010000436.1:0-1239 GCF_041470405.1 Shewanella sp. 10N.286.45.A1 | reverse complement strand
CCTCCGCCTTGTCAAAATAGCCAATAAATTGCGGCAAAACAACCGTGAAAGATTAACGGCTCCTTGTGACTTTTACATTGGGCTCAAATTGGGAAAGCCGGAGACTGGCACACTTTCACCTGAAAATCATATCCATAAGGTTTAGACATATCGCGACTAATTTCTAGAATTTCGTAATCATTAAGTTCTACTATATGGGCATTATTAGAGATAGCGCAGCGTGACTTGCCATCAGCTTCTAATTGATAAGCAAAGTGAGCAATCAATTCCCTTGTTTTTTGAGAATAGAGCGCCCGTAATTGCAATGATTTATTAACGCTGGTGTTAATCTCTTGCTCCAAAGCATCTAAGGTTGAGTTGCTTGAATTTTGTTTTTCGTTGTTATTAGTACTGATTTCATCATCAGCGATTTTCTGCTCTAGTGCATCAGCCTCACCCAAAGAGTCAAGAATAATCTTCTCAAGATCTGCTTCCTCGGTCGAAGGTTGTTGGATACTGAGCAATTTCGGGTTATCAAGGTTTTCCTCTATAACCGAATCCACATCGCTTAAAAGTGCTAAGTGATAAAGCAAAATACTAGATAGAATTAGGCGAAGAAACATCGTCCACTTCTGATAATGTTGTAAATTAGTCAGGTTAAAACCATCGACTCCGAAGGGTTTTAATAACAACAGAGTGAACAGGTAAAAAGGCACAAAAATTTGAAGCAGTAAAAGTGCAATAATGCTGATTGCCAATGTCCATGCGGGGAGATAAAGCAAAATAGCGAAGTTATGGGTATAGCTAAAATGACTCGAAGAAACACCAACAACTTCATTTACTACCGATGCGGCTCCAGCTAACGCAAAGTTAGCGATGACGGCATAGAACAGTAGTAACACCGCTTTTCCTGCAAGAGAGTGCCAAACTCGGGCAAATAGAGGCCAGAATTCAGCGAGTAACCCAACTACAGTTATGGCAGCAACTATGGCTAAACTATTGCTGAAACATAATAAAATAAAAGCAAAAAGATAAAGTTTTTGAACAAAACTAAGCTTACTAATGAAAGTAAGTAAGCCATCATATACTCGATTGTTCATGTTTATAATATAACGCGCCAAACTAAATGTTGGCCCTAAAAGCTTATCTTTAGACACTTAACTTATCCCTGTTCACTATCTTTTGATGGTTAATCATTGAATTTTTCTAATAACATAATCGAATTGAACATATAATACCATTTGCATTAAAAGTTTGACC
>NZ_JBFRMK010000435.1:0-208 GCF_041470405.1 Shewanella sp. 10N.286.45.A1 | reverse complement strand
GTTTGGAGTTTGTAAATTGTTAAAGTGCTTTTGAGTATTGATTAGTTGTCTTTAAAGGTAGCTTCTTCACTTAAGCAGGCATAAATGCCTACCTCGACGTCAACCCGCCGCTGAGCGGGATTCCCAGCTTCGTAACAAGTTACTCGCGCTACTAAGTCCATGAATGCGTTGCATTCAAAACTGGCCTTCTTCGCCCCCATGTATCCCC
>NZ_JBFRMK010000434.1:0-260 GCF_041470405.1 Shewanella sp. 10N.286.45.A1 | reverse complement strand
CTCTACTAACGAGACAAAGTAGCCATCTGGGGCGTGGACGGTATCCGCTTCCCAATCGCCTATTGTTTCCTTTAAGTCTACTTCATCAGGCCGTTCATCGATATCTACGCGGTTAGGGATAAGCTTTGCACCAGCTTCACTACCTTTCCGTTGTCGATATTTCTTACCGTGCCTTGGGAGTCTATTGCGCCAACCTTGAGTACGAATAAGCCGGTAAATAGTATGCATGCTAACGCTACCTGCACGCTTCTCAAGCTTTT
>NZ_JBFRMK010000433.1:0-260 GCF_041470405.1 Shewanella sp. 10N.286.45.A1 | reverse complement strand
CTCTACTAACGAGACAAAGACGCCATCTGGGGCGTGGACGGTATCCGCTTCCCAATGGCCTATTGTTTCCTTTAAGTCTACTTCATCAGGCCGCTCATCGATATCTACGCGGTTAGGGATAAGCTTTGCACCAGCTTCACTACCTTTGCGTTGTCGATATTTCTTACCGTGCCTTGGGAGTTTATTACGCCAACCTTGAGTACGAATAAGCCGGTAAATAGTATGCATGCTAACGCTACCAGCACGCTTCTCAAGCTTTT
>NZ_JBFRMK010000432.1:0-1651 GCF_041470405.1 Shewanella sp. 10N.286.45.A1 | reverse complement strand
CTTAACTGACCGGCATTAGAGCTAAGGCTCCCTTTTTTATGGGGAAAATTTTCAGAGAGCATACGGAACGTGCTATGGTTTTATACAAAAAGAGTATTTTTAGATACTGGGAGCAATGGATGAGCCTACACCACACAATAAATTATTTGGAAATGCCTGTTAAGGATATTCAATCGACAAAAGATTTTTTCGGCCAAGTATTCGGTTGGGAATTTGTCGATTATGGGCCTGAGTATAGTTGTTTTCTAAACGCTGGAATAACTGGCGGATTCTATCTATCCGAGCAAGATTTTACGTTAACAAAGGGCTCACCTTTGTTAGTGATTTATTCAAATGAGCTCGCTAATTCCTTGCAAAAAGTCACCGATGCTGGCGGTACTATCAGTAAACAGGTATTCGAATTTCCTGGCGGAAGAAGATTTCACTTTTTAGATCCTAATGGCAATGAATATGCGATTTGGTCTGAGTAGCCAACGCGATATAACTAAAAGAAGAAGGGCTGAACATGCCACATTGTGTTATTGAATACGCTAAACCATTAAAGCACGTTATTTCAATCGAAGCCTTGGTCGAGGCGACACATCAAGCTTTGATTGACTCGCAATTATTTGAGCCGCAAGCGGTGAAAACTCGCGTCCATGGGGTTGAACACTTTCGAGTTGGTGAAGATCAAGAAAATACCTTTGTGCACATCCATACGGCCATTATGCCTGGTCGAACAGATGAGCAAAAAGCGCTGCTACTAGAGCGAGTATTTGAGGCTATTTCACTCATCACCAACTCTGTGAGTAGCGTAACGATGGAAATAGTTGATATTAATAAGCAGCATTATATTAAGATGATTAATTAATCGGGCGGGACTTAATATAAGTATGTTATGACGATAAATGCTAAGCCTAGGCTTAGCTTGTAGCTGATTCGTGGTTCTATTTACTTAGTTTAGCCAGTAACAATTTTGAATTATAAGCAGCTGTGCGCTGCTCTTATGGTCAGTGAGTTTCTGGAGTCGTTAACCGTTTACTTTTGGCTAGAAAACAATCTGATTAGCACAGTGCAACGGTAATTATCTCCCAAGTTATCGGCTTCAACTAGGAGTGGGGCATTTCCAGCTAATATGTTGGTTCACCGATAGACGAAGAGAACTCGTTAAACTCTTTTAACATGGTTTTGTGCTCTGGAATATCCATTAAGTTAGCCCATTCTATAGCGCTCTGGGCGGCAATCGCTATATCAACCATTTCAATTCTGAAATCAAAGTTATTACTCGATTTATTGGCATCAGCGACTAAGCGCTTTGAATAGTGCTCACCATAATGGGGCGTTTGATGGAATTTTGCGGCAAAGTTAAAGGTATTTTCGCCTATAGGATTCAAGTAAGCCTGACGGTGGTGGCTGCCTCTATTATTGTGCGGTAATTCCTCGATACGGATAACGAAACTTTTAACTACACTAGCACGACCTTTGGCACGTCCTATTGTGTATTCAGCAGCCTCTTTGGCAGACTGAATACTTTTCAGACTATCGGCAATAGCTTTACCTACAATAGCTCTGTGTTTTGGCGTAGCCTTCGCTAACTTTTCTAAACTTAGTCTACTCATTGTGTTATCTCATGGTTGGTAAAATACCAGTCTAATGACTAGGGGCTGTTGAT
>NZ_JBFRMK010000431.1:0-1883 GCF_041470405.1 Shewanella sp. 10N.286.45.A1 | reverse complement strand
GAAGTTTTCCCCGAAGGGTAAAGCCTAGGCCTCAAAGGTACGCTAGAAATAAAAAATGCCAGTCAGCTTAACTGACCGGCATTACTGCTTATGCAGGCTTTTTTTGGCTGAGAATTTATACCGTAGCTATAACACTAATAGGGATCGTCGCGATCAAATTAACAGTAGTATTGGGGGAATAGATCAGAATAAACAGGCCAAATAGTAAACACGACGTGAATGCATCAAAAAATAACCAGTTAATTTAATGCTGATATATTAATAACTTAACCACACTAAAAATAGTCTTCAACACACTTGTCCACAGATTCTGTGGATAACCTTTATAAGTTATCTATACAGATATGCCTGAGATCTTTATCTAGGTCAAGCTTTGCGTTAGATCTAACAGTAAAATCTTGCGTTAGTGCAGGATTATCGTAATACTGCTAAAAAACAAATAATAAAAACTTATGTTGAAACTCCTTATTCTTATTGCTTCTCTATTAGCCATTTCTGGATGCGATAATACCGCGGGTCAATCTGTATTAGCAGACCCGTCAATTCCCTCTATGCGCACGCCTGAGCTCTCCTCTCTCGGCTTTTTAAATGCTATTTATGTGGAGCGTGATGTCGAGAAAGCCAAGCTGTTCGTCGATGACTCTATGAAGGATATTCTGTCACACTATTACATTGCAGCTTCAGTGCAGCGACATGTACTCAATTTGTCGTTAACCGACGTTGAGATGGAAGTCGATGAAGTTGATATCGACTTTTTTCGAAAAACAACTGAAGATGTCACCGTCATCGTAAAGATTATGGGATTACGCGGTGGCCAGTTTTGGGTCGATGATAGAACATTGCGCTTAAATAAACGCAAAGGGAAATGGATTATCACCGAAGTGGTACCTGAAAAAAGAAATGTAAATGGCTAGGTGCTAGGTGCTAGGTGCTAGGTGCTAGGTGCTAGGTGCTAGGTGCTAGGTTATGACATAACTCACAAACAAAAATAGCAACCCTAGGGTTGCTATTTCTTCTAGATAAATCTGATATCAGATTTATCTATGACTATCCTAATCCAAAAATGCTTCTTCATCCATTTCAACTGGCAGAGACTCTAACATCTCATCTTGTAGTTGATAATATGCGCCTTCATATTCCTGAACTTCCATAACGACTCCGGATCTTTGATTTAGGTGTAGGGTACAAAAGCATGTCATCAATAGTGTGACATTTTGCCTTTCTTAAAACATGCCAACTCTGCAGTGTTTCTATCGCAGATTATAACAGCATTACTGCAGCACTTACAGAAAACTTTCAGTTTAAAACGCAAAAACAGCCTAAAAGACTGTTTCAAGGCTAAAACACTCTATTTCACGTAGTTAAAACTGAAAGTCTTTCACTTTTTTATTCACTTTTACGCTAAACAGACATTTTTATACGCCCAAAAAATATACAAACCAGCAACATCTACTGCTACCACTTAAAAAACATCATCGCTGAATGCTCCCCATTGAATTAACGATGCTAATTAGAGGTAAAAAATAATGAGTGCATTAATTGACTTTGAAGCAGGCAAACTCGCTGAGTTATTTGAACAAAGTGACGACCTGTCGATATACATGTTTATGGAGAAGATGAACAGTCCAATTGATGCACAAAGTACGCTTATCAGTGAAATATCTTCATTGAGCCATAGAGAGCACAGCAGTATAGCCAAGGTTATAGAGTCACATGGGCAATCAGCCCTCAGCGGGCGTCTTATACCAATTGCATTAAAAGTTTGACCATTCAGCGGGAATTCAAAGCGCTGTAGGCAAGTAGTGGGATTTGAGCTAATAGTTATTCTCGGCTCTGGCATCCTGCTTCGCTCTACCTCCTAAATCCATTTAGTCGTATATCCA
>NZ_JBFRMK010000430.1:0-1983 GCF_041470405.1 Shewanella sp. 10N.286.45.A1 | reverse complement strand
GGCATATTGAATGCCTCAGAAAAATGGACAATGCCAATTCATAATTGGAGCCTTTGTTTATCTCAGTTAGCCATTTATTTTGAAGGGCGCTTAGACAGCGTCCTAGACATTTAAAAATTAGCCTGACACAGAATATTGAACGCCCTCTGATTTTAGGTCAGAAAATTATCCTGCTGTTCGTTTAATTAATCCACATCCCCATCCGTCAATCTTTTTGCTCTATTTTTAAAGCCAGTCAAAATAGAATCTCTTATATGTTCTGGAAAATCTTCTGGTAACTGTGCCATTACTTTCGCAATCACGGCATCAACGGAATCAGCAACCTCTTGTAAAATGGCGGTCATAGTCTGGGGATCAAACCCGATCGCCTTGGCTGTTTGGATAAAGTGCCTTGGGAAGATTTGTGCTATCCGATATTCCTTACCTTTCGTCGCTTTGAGTCCCATAGCCAACTTAGCCTTACGGATATTTAAACCTTTTCCACCAATGGCTGGGTATATGGACAAAATATCGTAAAATGGTGTTAATTGATAACCGCCACCAGCCTCAATGAATAATGAGAAATTTTTCGCATGCCCATCGGTTGCAGCTAGTAGCCAAAATAACACTTGAGACTTCATGAAATTATACCTATCTCGCTCTGCACTCATAGAACCGAGTAAGTAAGGCATTATCTGCTCAATACCTGGCCCACCATTACTTTCATATTTTTTCGCTGGTGGAATATTTAATGCCTGGCAAAAATCCTCTTGGGGCAATCGCATAATCCATTCACCATCACTAGATAACTTACGGTCAAAGCGCTCGACAGCAAACGCTTTAATATCACCCACTTTGATTATTGAGCATTGCGGAACATCTAAGCCAAACTCCCTAACTATCATCATGCATAGGTATTCGTTTTCAACGCTGTCAGACATATCTATAGTATGCGAATGACTTTGTATCTCACCAATAGGTAGCTTAATAATATGCGTTGTCGGTGTTGCTTTAATAGGAAGCAACCATTGATCCTCTAAGTTTAGTAAAGCAGTCTTCTCTTGGGCGCCCGCAATAGAGATTCGAAAGTCATCTTCATCGGCTAGCATACCTAACGGAATATCTGACTTATAACCCTTTAGTACTTTTTCCAATGCGTTATTAGATAAGGGTTTATATTCAATTTTTTTGACATCGAAAGCTTGTTGACCATGCGAAACTAGTTGCAATGCTCCTACGCTGTCTTGCCCCACTTTCGCTAATAGATCGAACGCTTGTGTCGACTGTGCATGGTAACGAGCAACAATTCTATTTCTCACCTCAATATTATCTGGCAGTAGATTATCAAAGAAGTTATAAACCTCATCGCCTTTATACTCTTTTTTTTGCAGCGGCATAGACAAAGAAATAGGGCGACTATTAGACGTATTTAACCATTGCTTAGCATACTTAAACAGGTGAGAGCCAGTAGTGGATTTAGTAAACTCTCCTACGAGATAACCGTTCATATAAACATCAAGAACTGCCATTACCACTCCTCCTTCCATTCATGGTCCGGTGCGATGTTATTATCGTCAACCAACTTACTCTTCAGTCCTGGATTTCTAACCTTAATGTCTAGCTCAAGATTTAAAGCTGATAAAATCTTAAATAGCGTTTCTAATTTTGTGGAATCAGGGTTTTGCTCAAAACTTGAAACAGTATCCTGACGAATGCCAATCTTATTACCCACCTTACTTTGCGACAACTGCATATTTAGTCGTGCATCTTTGAGGTACACAGCAAGCTGTTTTGAGTTAGTTACCTTCATGATCACTTTACCTATAGAGCCTATTACTAGGTTTATTTTACACGCTAAAACAGGTAAATCAACAATGACACGCTATAGCCGTTAGAATAACAATTACACGCTATAACCGTTAGAATAATCATTACACGCTATAACCGTTAGAATAACAATTACACGCTACAACCGTTAGAATAACAATTACACGCTACAACCGT
>NZ_JBFRMK010000429.1:0-606 GCF_041470405.1 Shewanella sp. 10N.286.45.A1 | reverse complement strand
GCGGCTTCGTTCAACAAGCCACTCAAGCAGGACAAATAACAGTTGGTTTTTGCTCCTGCGTCGCTTATTTTAACCAACAATTATTTGCCTCTTAGTGGGGCGTTATAAGTACATGGAGGTTTGGTGATAAACGTATACCTTTTTGATTGGGGCGACACTTTGATGGTCGACTTTCCCGGTGTTACAGGAAAAATGTGTAACTGGGAAAATGTTGAGGCTGTCACTGGAGCTAAAGGAGCTTTAGAAGTGCTATCTAAACACTCCCAAATCTATATTGCTACGGGTGCTGCTGATTCAACTGAGTTAGAAATTCAACGGGCTTTTGAGCGTGTAGGCTTAAGCCAATTCATATCCGGTTATTTTTGTAAAGCTAACTTGGGGTTATCGAAAGGAAGTCCTGAATTTCTTAATTCTATTTTAGACAAATTAGAAGTCCATTCAGAAAATGTGGCTATGGTTGGCGATAACTTTGATAAAGATATTAAACCTGCAATATCTGCTGGCATTCAACCATATTGGTTCACTTCAAAAAATATTGAGTCAGCCTCAGATAATGTTAAAGTAATTAAACAGTTAAGTGAATTGTACTTATAACGTATAAGGATA
>NZ_JBFRMK010000428.1:0-4588 GCF_041470405.1 Shewanella sp. 10N.286.45.A1 | reverse complement strand
AAGAATGCTAAACAGTTTATTTTAGAGGGGAAAAGGGAGCGTAGTTACCCTAGAGTGTTGAAGTGTTCAAAGGACCGATATCCCATAAAAAAGAAAGCCGTTCACGTTAAGTGAACGGCATTAGGCGTTTGCCGGTTTTTTATTAACTCTTACTGCTGGATTACCATTACACTGGCGCGCGTCTTCTGGCGCGCCATTTGCCTAGTTTTGGCAATAGCTGCTGCAAGGCTAATGCAGACAAGATCAAAGCAAGGCCGATATAGGTCGACACTTCGATGTTTTCTTGCAAGATCCAAGCGATAAAGCCGATTGATAGTACTGGGGTGATAAATACCAATGTAGTAATACTGGCGGTGCGTTCCGCCTTTTTTAGTGCGATAAGCCACAGCACAAAGGTTACACCCATCTCAAATAAGCCTACATAAACCCCGGCTAACATGCCCTCGAGGTTCCACGCCGGTAATGTTTGCGTCGTTAGTAATGCAATGGCTATAAAAGGCAGTCCTACTAAGAAGCTCAGCAGTAAACTAACAACCGGATCGCCTTTGTCTTTAGTGTTGACTATCCAATACAGTGACCACAGTAATGTGCTGGTTAAGGCCAGTACCACACCAGCGGTACTTTCAAACTGAAAACCAGTCAAATTGCCTTTAGTCGCAATAGTAAATACCCCAAGGTAAGCTACCACTGCCGCTGTAACGTCGCTTTTTCTTAGCGTTTGGCCTAATAAAGGTACTGACAATAAAGGCAGTAAAATCGCCCATGTGTAGTTTAGCGACAATGCTTGCTGAGCTGGTAGTAAGTCATAAGCCTTAAACAATACTAAATAGTACAAGAATGGGCTCAGTAAACCCGTTTGCAAATAAAACAACGGTCGAGTAGCAAATTGTTTGCTAACGAGTGACAGTTTATTTTGCATGGCAAGGATCACTCCAAGTGCCACTATTGAGGTGATGACAGCAATAAACACCAATTGCAAAGGCGTGTAATGAGTCAATGCTAATTTAAAAGCGGTGGCGACAGTCGACCACAGCAGTATTGCGCCTATGCCGAAAGCATAAGCCTGATGGGATGTTTTCAATTTCTACTACTCTACTACGTCGAGACTACTTTATTCATGCGTTCTGTTGCCACAGAGGTTAACGGAACGATACCTTCTTCGATTGCATGCATTATACATTCGCTGTGAGTTAGAACTGAGTAGGAGATCAAAAAATAGCAATCAAATGACAAAATTTACATTTTTCCCTTGTATTCGTTTCAAACGTCCCAATATAGGTAACCAAGAGACGAAATGGGCAAAAATTAAGACTTGAAAACGATTCAGTCTGACCCCATTTCTATTACCAGATAACAAATTTAGTTTAGATAAGATTTCGGAGGACTCCATGGGTAGAATTATTGGTATCGATTTAGGCACAACAAACTCTTGTGTTGCAGTATTGGACGGCGACAAAGCTCGCGTATTAGAAAATGCTGAAGGCGATCGTACTACACCCTCAATCATCGCATACACTGCTGATGAAACTTTAGTTGGCCAACCTGCAAAGCGTCAGGCTGTGACAAACCCAACTAACACCGTATTTGCTATTAAGCGTCTTATCGGTCGTCGTTTTAAAGATGATGAAGTTCAACGTGACGTTGACATCATGCCATTCAAAATCATCGGCGCTGATAATGGCGATGCTTGGGTAGAAGCCCAAGGTAAGAAAATGGCTCCGCCACAAATCTCTGCTGAAATCTTGAAGAAGATGAAGAAAACTGCAGAAGATTACTTAGGTGAAGAAGTGACAGAAGCGGTTATTACTGTTCCTGCATACTTTAACGATTCACAGCGTCAAGCGACTAAAGATGCTGGCCGTATCGCAGGTCTTGAAGTTAAGCGTATTATCAACGAGCCAACAGCTGCAGCACTTGCATACGGTATTGATAAGAAGCAAGGCGACAACATCGTTGCAGTATACGATTTAGGTGGCGGTACATTTGATATCTCTATCATTGAAATCGACAGTGTTGAAGGCGAGCAAACTTTTGAAGTACTTGCGACTAACGGTGACACTCACTTAGGTGGTGAAGATTTTGATAACCGTCTAATTAACTACCTAGCTGACGAGTTCAAGAAAGAGCAGTCTCTTGACCTACGTAACGATCCGCTAGCAATGCAGCGTCTAAAAGAAGCTGCTGAAAAAGCGAAGATTGAGCTTTCAAGCACCACACAAACTGAAGTTAACCTGCCATACATCACTGCTGATGCAACAGGTCCTAAGCATTTAGTGGTTAAAATCACTCGTGCAAAACTTGAGTCACTGGTTGAAGATCTAATTACTCGTTCACTTGAGCCACTAAAAGTAGCTCTAGCAGACGCTGATCTTTCAGTTTCTGATATCAACGAAGTGATTCTTGTTGGTGGTCAGACTCGTATGCCTAAAGTACGTGAAGAAGTATCTTCATTCTTTGGTAAAGAGTTACGTCAAGATGTTAACCCTGATGAAGCGGTTGCTATCGGTGCAGCAGTTCAAGCGGGCGTTCTATCTGGCGACGTTAAAGACGTATTGCTACTAGACGTTACTCCACTGTCTCTAGGTATTGAGACTATGGGCAGCGTAATGACTAAGCTTATCGAGAAGAACACCACTATCCCGACTAAAGCGTCGCAAACATTCTCAACTGCAGATGACAACCAAGCAGCTGTGACTATTCACGTTCTGCAAGGTGAGCGTAAGCAATCAAGCGGTAACAAATCTCTAGGTCAATTCAACCTAGAAGGCATTGAGCCTGCTCCTCGTGGCATGCCACAAATTGAAGTTGCATTCGACATCGATGCTGACGGTATCTTGCATGTATCTGCTACAGACAAGAAAACCGGTAAAGCACAGAACATCACTATTAAAGCCTCTTCAGGTCTAAGTGATGAAGAAGTTGAAGCAATGGTTCGTGATGCTGAAGCACATGCTGACGAAGATGCTAAGTTCGAAGAGCTAGTAACAGCTCGTAACCAAGCTGATGGCATGGTTCATGCAACGAAGAAGCAGATCGAAGAAGCCGGTGAAGAGTTACCAGCTGACGAGAAAGAGAAGATTGAAGCTGCAATGGCGAACGTTGACACTGCCACTAAAGGTAGCGACAAAGAAGCGATTGAAAAAGCAACGCAAGAGCTAATGGAAGCTTCTTCTAAGTTAATGGAAATTGCTCAAGCTAAAGCGCAAACTCAGCAAGGTCAGTCAGAAGGCGCAGGCGAAGCGCAACAAGACGCTCACGCAGCGGATGATGTTGTTGACGCTGAGTTTGAAGAAGTGAAAGACGACAAAAAATAATGACGGTTAACCCCTAATTTATTCAAGCGGGCGTTTGAGGTAACTCTTACGCCCGTTCGTGCAACTCCAGCAAAGAAAGCATGAGATTATGTCAAAGCGAGATTTTTACGAAGTATTAGGTGTCGGACGTGACGCCAGCGAACGCGAAGTGAAAAAAGCTTATAAGCGTTTAGCAATGAAGTTTCATCCAGATCGCAACCCAGGTGATAAAGAAGCAGAAGCTAGCTTTAAAGAAGTTAAAGAAGCTTATGAAATTCTAACCGATAGCGATAAGAAAGCGGCGTATGATCAGTTTGGTCATGCTGGCGTTGATCCAAATCGTGGCGGTGGCGGTCATGGCGGTGCTGATTTTGGCGACGTATTTGGCGACGTATTTGGTGATATCTTCGGTGGTGGACGTCGTGGTGGCGGACAACGTCAAGCCGCGCGCGGTAGTGACTTACGTTATAACCTAGAGCTTTCTTTAGAGGAAGCGGTTAAAGGGTTAAGTAAAGAGCTACGCATCCCAACATTGGTTGCTTGTGAACCTTGTGATGGGACTGGCGCTAAGAAAGGCTCTAAACCGACAACTTGTGGTACCTGTCATGGCCAAGGCCAAGTTCAGATGCGTCAAGGTTTCTTTGCTGTACAACAAGCCTGTCCTACCTGTCATGGCCGCGGCAAGATCATTAAAGATCCTTGTAATAAGTGTCATGGCGAAGGTCGCGTAGAGAAGAGCAAAACATTATCCGTTAAGATCCCTGCGGGAGTTGATACTGGCGACCGTATTCGTCTATCTGGCGAAGGGGAAGCGGGCGAGTTTGGTGCACCTCCTGGAGATTTATATGTTCAGGTTAGTGTACGTGAACATGCAATCTTCCAACGTGATGGCAACAACCTTTATTGTGAAGTGCCTATCTCATTTAGCAAGGCGGCGCTGGGTGGTGAGATTGAAGTGCCAACATTAGATGGCAAAGTTAATCTTAAGATCCCAACTGAAACGCAAACTGGACGTATGTTCCGTATGCGCGGTAAAGGCGTTAAGTCTGTTCGTAGTCATGCTGTTGGTGACCTGTTATGTAAGGTTGTCATGGAAACTCCAGTTAACCTTAACGAACGTCAAAAAGAGTTATTGCGCGAATTTGAAGAGACATTAACTGGCCAGTCAAAGAAACACAGCCCTAAAGCTGAAGGTTTTTTCGATGGCGTTAAAAAGTTTTTTCAAGATTTGAATAGCTAATAACTATTCAAATCGTTATATAATTTAAGCCTCGCAATTGCGGTAATGCCGGTCA
>NZ_JBFRMK010000427.1:0-4118 GCF_041470405.1 Shewanella sp. 10N.286.45.A1 | reverse complement strand
AGCCACTCTATTGAGTGGCCTCTTCATCACGATGCTATTGCAATTACTTCTTTGCGTTAGCTTCTTCGACGCGACTTTTCAGCTTCTGTCCTGGACGAAATGTCACAACACGTCTCGCTGAAATAGGGATATCTTCTCCCGTCTTTGGGTTCCTTCCCGGTCTTTGATTCTTATCTCTCAGGTCAAAGTTGCCAAAGCCAGATAGCTTGACCTGCTCACCACTTTCAAGGGCTTGACGAATTTCTTCGAAAAACGTCTCTACCATCTCTTTCGCTACTCTCTTATTGATACCTAGCGTTTCAAAAAGATGTTCTGCCATTTCGGCTTTGGTAAGTGCCATACTTTTAGTCCCTCAACGATGCGTTGAACTCGTCTTTCAGAGCAGAAACCACTACATCAACCATCTCGGCGATCTCTTTCTCTTCAAGTGTACGAGCGTTGTCTTGTAATAAGAGTGCGATTGCAAGGCTCTTTTTGCCTTCTTCTACACCTTTACCTTGGTATACGTCGAACAAGTTTATGCCAACCAACTGATTTTCGCCAACTTTTCTTATCAATTTTACAACATTATCGGCAGCAACAGCCTCATCAACGACGATGGCAATGTCACGACGGTTAGCTGGAAACTTAGATACAGTCTGGGCTTGCGGCAATTTAGCATGCAATAATGCATTCAATTCCAGCTCAAAAATAATTGTTTTACCATTGAGCCCAAATGGCTTCTCAAGTGACGGATGAACCGTTCCGATGACGCCAATCACTTGGTTATTCCGTAATATTTCAGCTGATTGTCCTGGATGAAGCGCTGGATGCGTCGCGGCTCTGAAACTAAACTCGTTGTCAGCAACCGTTAATCCTATCACCGCTTCAAGATCACCTTTGAGATCGAAGAAATCAACAGTATTTGACTCCATTGACCAGTGCTCATCGTTCTGGTTTCCGGCAATTACCGCTGACAACATTGGCTCTTGAGCAACACCTGAGTCTGCAGATTCATTTGGTACAAAACGCAGCCCTGTTTCAAACAACCTAACGCGGTTTTGCTGACGACTTTGGTTGTAACCTACCGCCGATAATAAACCGGTAAACATAGACAGACGCATTGCTGACATCTCAACCGAAATTGGATTCGGCAAGATCATCGCTTCAGCGTCTGGATGTATCAGGTTTTGCTGCTTAGGATCAACAAAGCTATAAGTTACCGCTTCTTGAAATCCACGTGCAACCAACATGCTACGAACACGCTTTAAACTAATATCTGACTCATTGTGATCTGACATGCTTAATTGCGCTATTGGCGCAATATTTGGAATATTGTTGTAGCCGTAAATACGGACAACTTCTTCAATCAAGTCTTCTTCGATTGCCATATCAAAACGATAAGTCGCAGTTGTAACATTCCACTGCCCTTCAGTCACTTCAACAACAAAGCCAAGTCGTTCTAAGATTTCAGTCACATCGTTATCTTCGATATGGTGACCCAAAGTACGATCTAACTTACTGCGACGTAATACAATTTGCACTGGCTTTGGTAGGTTGTCTTCGGATTTAGCTTCAACAACAGGACCCGCTTCACCACCACAGATATCAAGCACAAGGCGACTCGCGCGATCCATTACTTTATGTTGCAGTTGCGGATCAACACCACGCTCGAAACGATGAGATGCATCAGTATGTAGACCAATTTTTCGAGCTTTACCCAAAATAGCAAGTGGTGCGAAGAACGCACACTCGAGCATGATATCAGTCGTTTCAGTGGTCACGCCTGAATGCTCGCCACCAAATACGCCTGCTAGCGCCAGCGGTTTAACATTGTCAGCGATAATCAACATACCTTCTGGGATGGTGATTTCATTGCCATCAAGCAGTGTTAGTTTTTCTTCGCCATTAGGTTTGCGAACCTCAATACCACCTTCCAATTTCGCATTATCAAATGCGTGCATTGGCTGACCAAATTCAATCAATACATAGTTGGTAATATCAACAATTGGGTCAATTGAACGAATACCACTGCGGCGCAACTTCTCTTGCATCCAAAGTGGTGTTGCCGCTTTTACGTCAACATTCTTAATCACACGGCCCAAGTATCGTCCGCATTCTTGTTCAGCTTGTAGATCAATACTGACTTCATCACTGATAGTGGCAGTAACAGCTTCCCAAGAAGGCTCTGTCACTGTTTGGCGATTCAAAACACCCACTTCACGAGCAAGACCCGCCATACCAAGACAATCGGCACGGTTAGCAGTCAAATCAACATCAATAACAGCATCATCAAGGTCAAGATATTCACGCACATCTTGGCCGATTGGTGCATCAGTCGGAAGCTCGATAATACCATCGCTTTCAATGTCGATGCCGAGTTCACCGTATGAACAAAGCATACCGAATGATGGTTGACCACGCAGCTTGGCTTTCTTGATTTTAAAATCACCAGGTAGCACTGCGCCAACCATAGCAACGGCCACTTTAAGGCCTAATCGGCAGTTTGGTGCACCACAAACAATGTCGATTAGCTCATCAGCACCAACACTTATTTTTGTTACACGTAATTTGTCAGCATCTGGGTGCTGACCACACTCAACAACTTCACCAACAATCACACCGCTAAAGTCTGCTGCAACGCCATCAATGCCGTCAACTTCCAAACCTGCCATAGTAATTTGGTGTGCTAATTCTTCACGGTTAACACTTGGGTTAACCCACTCACGAAGCCAAGATTCGCTAAATTTCATGCTATACAGCTCCGTTTATTTAAATTGCTTAAGGAAGCGAAGATCATTTTCAAAGAAAGAACGTAAATCGTTAACGCCATAACGCAACATAGATAGACGTTCAACACCCATACCGAATGCAAAGCCAGAGTACTTCTCAGGATCGATACCCACGCTACGCAGTACATTTGGGTGAACCATGCCGCAACCTAGTACTTCTAACCACTTGCCATTTTTGCCCATTACGTCAACTTCAGCTGATGGCTCAGTGAATGGGAAGTAAGATGGACGGAAGCGAACCTCAAGGTCCTCTTCAAAGAAGTTGCGCAAGAAGTCATGCAATATGCCTTTAAGCTCTGCAAAGTTAACATTCTCTGCAACAAGCAAGCCTTCGACTTGGTGGAACATTGGCGTATGTGTTTGGTCGTAGTCATTACGGTAAACACGGCCCGGAGAGATGATACGTAGTGGTGGCTTTTCATGCTCCATAGTACGAATTTGTACACCCGATGTTTGGGTACGCAACATTACTTTCGGGTTGAAGTAGAAAGTGTCATGATCAGCACGGGCTGGATGATGCTCTGAGATGTTTAACGCATCGAAGTTATGAAAGTCATCTTCAATTTCAGGACCGTCTTTTACGGTAAAACCTAGTTCACCGAAGAAACTCTCAATACGTTCGATTGTACGAGTAACTGGGTGTAGACCACCATTTTCGATACGACGCCCAGGTAGGCTCACATCAATGCTTTCAGCTTTCAACTGCGCTTCAAGTTCTGCCGCTTTCAATCCATCGATGCGTATAGATAGCTGCTGTTGAACCGCTTGTTTAGCTTGGTTGACAGCTTGACCAAAGGCCGGCTTCTCTTCAGGAGGCAGTTTCCCCATCATCTTCATCATGTCGGTAATTTTACCTTTTTTACCAAGGTAATCGACACGGAGGTCATCAAGCGCTTTTAAATCTGTAGCGTCTTTGATGGCGGCTAAGGCCTGTTCTACGATCTCTGTTAACTGTGACATCATCTCTTCCAGTGCATGTAGGTCAAACCTACGAGTCTTCGGGCTTACATATTTTCTTAGGCGAAAATAGAAAAAGACACAAATTTTACGTGAGCAAACCCCATTTGACTAGGGTTAATTGCACCTTTTTACAGGCTAACTGCTTATTTTGTTTAGTCCTTGTTCAAGAACAATCCACTCAACCATTCTCTACCTGCAAAATATGTATCTTGATACGTTAAATATTAAATGGTTATTCATCTATATGATATGTACTATCCCACTAATCGGTAAAATACTTCAAACTAAGCTACATAAGGATTTCAAGTACTTAACCGACATTACGAACAAAAAAACACAAACAGAATAAACCCAGGGTGACCTCATGGGTGACTAGTTTTTAACCAC
>NZ_JBFRMK010000426.1:0-710 GCF_041470405.1 Shewanella sp. 10N.286.45.A1 | reverse complement strand
AGTTTAGAAGCCATATTTAGGCCACATTCAGCATTGAACTGTGATCTAATTGGCTTTGCTGTATTGCTAAAACCGACTAATCTCTATTTGATAGCACTATAAGGGTAGGCAATTAAGCATTAATTTCGTATAATCCGCGCGAAATTAAAACCCGTTTATCTAAGAAGGAAGCTTTTCATGGCTATCGAACGTACTTTTTCTATCATTAAGCCTGATGCTGTTGCAAAAAACCACATTGGCGCTATCTACAACCGTTTTGAAACTGCTGGCCTGAAAATCATCGCTTCTAAAATGGTTCACCTGAGCCAAGAGCAAGCTGAAGGCTTCTATGCTGAACACAGCGAACGTCCTTTCTTTGGTGCACTAGTTGCATTTATGACTTCTGGTCCTATCATGGTTCAGACGCTTGAAGGCGAGAACGCTGTTCTAGCACACCGTGAAATTCTAGGTGCTACTAACCCAGCTGAAGCTGCGGAAGGTACTATCCGTGCAGATTTCGCTGAAAGCATCGATGAGAACGCTGCACACGGTTCTGATTCTGTTGCATCTGCTGAGCGTGAAGTTGCATACTTCTTCAGCACAGAAGAGCTTTGCCCACGTACTCGTTAATACGAGGTGTTGCTAAGTTTGACCAAAGGGGCCTTATGGCTCCTTTTTTATGGATGCTACTTATACCAACTCCATTGAAGATTTGCTCATTCAGCGGCAGT
>NZ_JBFRMK010000425.1:0-714 GCF_041470405.1 Shewanella sp. 10N.286.45.A1 | reverse complement strand
ACTACTTGCCTACAGCGCTTTGAATTGCCGCTGAATGGTCAAACTTTTAATGCAATTGGTATAATTCAATTTTTTGAATTAAGGCTTAACCGCTCTTACAATTGGATTTTGCAGACTGATAAGGGTTTCGGTAGATTGGATCTCATCAATTGACTGAATGCGGTTAATCAGTACATGTTGCAGACCATCAATTGATTGGCACATTACTTTGACAAATACGCTGTAATTACCAGTGGTGTAGTAAGCTTCTACAACCTCTTCAAGCGCATTGAGTTTAGACAGTGCAGCAGGGTAATCACCTGCACTTTTTAGGTTAATGCCGATAAAACAGCACACATCATAGCCAAGTGCTTTTGGGTTTACGGTTATTTGAGCACCAGTGATAATCCCCGCTTGCTTCATTTTCTCGACACGGACGTGAATAGTTCCTGCGCTAACACCAAAACGTTTCGCCAGTTCAGCGAAAGGTGTACGTGCTTCCTCCATGAGTGCTGAAAGAATTTGATTATCGAGTGAATCTCGTTGAAATGAAGTTTCCATAATAAATACGCAGATTAGCTAAGGGAGTGCTTGGTAATCTACGTATTTTTGTACTGATAATCTAGGGGCTGTTGATCATTCGAGCTTAGTTTTTGTTCGAACTCAATGCTTCTAGTGCAAAGATTGAGCGATAAAGCTTGGCTGGCTAAGTGAAAAGCTCAAAACACATTCTAG
>NZ_JBFRMK010000424.1:0-962 GCF_041470405.1 Shewanella sp. 10N.286.45.A1 | reverse complement strand
GCGGGAGCTGATGGGGGTAAGAGTACCAATCAAAATGGGATGAGTGCAGGACAAGCGCTCGAAGCCATGGGTGGTGTAATAAAAGACCACTGGAAAGATATACTTAGAGACACCATACAGAACACCAGAGAAACCAGTCCCGTAGCCGATGCGCTAGTAGATTTTGCGGGTGCTGAGGAAATTGTCGAAGGCAGCATAAATATGGCTGAAGGCAATATTAAGGCTGGCGTTCAGTCTGCAACTGTTGCAGCACTTGGTAAGATTAAGATTCTCCGTAAGGCGGTTGACAAAATCAGTACAGGCAGAACCGAACCTAACTCCTTAAAAGAGAAATTGGCGATGGAAGAGGTGATGTCAAACCCGTCAGGATATACCCCGCCGAGAATGCCCAAAATGAGCGACACCAAAAACAACTTACTTCACAAGGATGGCTGGGTGAAGAAAACGCAAAATGTGAATGGCGTAGAAATTCATTATGTAGAAAATAAAAATACCAAACAAGTTATCGATTTTAAGTTTAAGGATTGAGTTTGTGTTTACTGAAAAATTAAAAACTGCCGTCAATGAATGGTTAACAAATGAAGATTTAAACGAGTGGTATTTCGAGAGTTTTAGGGATGAAAATTGCAAATTATTACCACCTCAGGAGGCGTTTGAGAGAATCGATAAAGTTATACCGATTCTCTTGAATCAGACGGATGAGTCGGTCTTGATTGAGTTGGCAGAGGTTATATTATGCTTAGCAAGAACAAGCGGGACGACTGAGGTGCCATCAGCGCTTGAGAGTAACAAGGGGCTGATAAAGGCTGTGTTCTCGGATAAATGTGACTATGCCAAGCACAAACTCAAAGAGGTTCTTGGTTATTATCGCATGGGGTGATATTCAACTTGGCAGGGTCGTCGCGGTAGCGTTGGTGGTACTGGAGTTTAATACATAGACAGGCATAGTTAATGGCATCAAT
>NZ_JBFRMK010000423.1:0-890 GCF_041470405.1 Shewanella sp. 10N.286.45.A1 | reverse complement strand
AAAGCCCGTTACCTTTCGAGTGTACTGTCATTGATTATTATGATCTCATCTATCGGTATTATCTTCAGCCACGGTTTTAATTGGGGCTTAGATTTCACTGGCGGAGTGGTCACCGAAGTTAAAGTTGATGCAAATATTCAAGCATCGCAGATTAGCCAGCTTTTGGCTGCACATTCAGAACAAGAGGTGAGTGTTATCTCTGCAGGAGAGCCTGGACGTTGGGTGCTGAGGTACAGCCAAGTAGATGCTGAATCTAGCACCAATATTGCCAGTGTTTTTGCACCACTAACAGAAAATGTTGAAGTACTTAACTCAAGTATTGTGGGGCCACAAATCGGCCAAGAGCTAGCAGAGCAGGGCGGTTTAGCTTTGCTAGTGGCTATGCTGTGTATATTGGTATATTTGAGCTTTCGCTTTGAATGGCGACTGGCCAGTGGTGCACTATTAGCCTTGTTTCATGATGTTGTATTTGTATTGGCTGTTTTCTCTCTGACACAAATGGAGTTTAACTTAACGATTTTGGCGGCAGTACTGGCCATTTTAGGTTATTCGTTCAATGACTCGATAGTGATTGCCGATAGAATTAGAGAGGTGTTAATCGCCAAACCTAAGATGGCAATTGATGAAATCTGTAGCAGTGCGGTAAAAGCAACCTTTTCTCGAACCATGGTGACCAGTGGTACAACTCTGATTACTGTCGCTGCGTTGTGGTTTATGGGAGGCACGCCATTGGAAGGGTTCTCTATTGCGATGTTCTTAGGCATTTTGATTGGTACTCTATCTTCGATTTCAATAGGAACCTGCTTGCCTGAATTTTTGAACGTAAAAGCTGAGCACTATGAAGTAAAACCAATAAGCGATACGCCATAGTTTTATACCCGTTCTACTTG
>NZ_JBFRMK010000422.1:0-968 GCF_041470405.1 Shewanella sp. 10N.286.45.A1 | reverse complement strand
CCTGAGAAAGCTCTGAATTGATCACATCTTTAGTGGAATTGGTATAACACCAAGCATCGCTAAAAATGCTCACGGAATATGGACGAGATTGGTAATGGAATCTGTGGCTAAAAGGATATTTAACCCAATGACGAAAGTCATACTCTCAATACTTTGCTTAATGTTTAGTGGTTCCGCTGTAGCAAACAGCATTTTTAAGTGCATTAAAGACGATAAGATCGTCTTTAGCCAACACTCCTGTCCCAAAGATTTTCGACAGCATGAAATAGAGTATCAACTTGGTATCACTATTGAAACAGACTCAGATAAACGCACTGAAACTGTCGATCCGCTGCAAGCACTACTGCAAAAAGAAGTCATTTCCAAAAATCGCTTATTACAGCTTCTAGACAGTGAAATGTACCGCTTAAAGCAAGAAAATAGCTACTTTGAAATATTAAGAGCCAGTGAGTTACAAAAACTTGAACGTAACCGATATTGGCAGAAGAAAGAAGCGACAGATCCGGCCTACATCGCATCCATAGAAGAAATGAACTTGCACTTTGATAACCTCATTACCAATAATGCATCTACAATTATTTTGTTAGATGACCATAAAGAGCAAATTACCTTAGAAACTTCTGACGTTAAATAGCTTACTACTTCACTGTGCTATTCGCATATAAGAGTAATAAAACTAGGCTTTGTAGCCACCCAAGTAATATTCATCTATTACCATTATAAAAACACCACTATCATCATGCGTAAACTCAGCTACATCACTCTCTTTATACTCGGCCTATTATTGGGTACAGCTTTAGCTTACATCACCCAGCAAAAAATGATTGCCAGCCGTGGAGGGATGGGGATGCATGGCTTTGTTGCTGCTGCAGATAAAGCACTAAGCAAACCTGAAATACCAATATGCTAATCTGCTCAAAACTGGCAATGAGCAGTGGCCAAGAAATAGATAATACCAATTGCATTAA
>NZ_JBFRMK010000421.1:0-306 GCF_041470405.1 Shewanella sp. 10N.286.45.A1 | reverse complement strand
AAGAAAGAGATATTAGGACCGACCTTCATAATCGTGGTGTTAAAGATATCCTAATAGCTTGCGTCGATGGGCTAACAGGTTTCCCAGAGGCGATAGCGACTATCTTCCCTGAAACAGAGACCCAGCTGTGCGTTATCCATCAAATCCGTAATTCAATGAAGTATGTCGCTTCTGAGAACCAAAAAGCCTTTATGGCGGATTTAAAACCTGTCTATCGAGCGGTAAGTAAAGAGGCTGCCGAGCTTGCATTGGATGAGCTAGAAGACAAGTGGGGCAGTACTTACCCACTGGTTATCAATTCCTGGC
>NZ_JBFRMK010000420.1:0-1162 GCF_041470405.1 Shewanella sp. 10N.286.45.A1 | reverse complement strand
AGAATCCGACACAGGCTCAAATAAGGTCTAGGCTTATTTCTAGATGTAATTGTCACTAAAACAATTCGCTACCAGTAATATTTAGTATCTCAATGACTAGCATTCTACTAAGAACTCTTTTTATGCTGTCATTGAACAACCAGCGCTTTAATGGTGCATCAAAATGCCTAAGTAATTAGCTAGTTTTAACATCTGGTAGTCCTTTAAAAGTGAGCCAATATCTATAACGCTGGAGAGGAAAACAAAACTCCGGTGATATTCGTACCGTAATTTTACTAACGACAGCTAACAATCGTTAAGAAATTAAACTCCATAGTTACAGCTCATACTAACTTGAATCATTATCCTAGTCGTAAAACCCCACGCACATGAACAAGACTCTTTCTAACTTAACATAGTAGAGATGACCACAAGGAAGAATCGACGTTACCGCATGCTGTTCCGCCTTTCAAATATCATTTTGAGGTGATGACAAATAGCGCTGAACTACCACTTAATCAATTCCGAACACAATAAAGCTCACTACGTAATGACGAACTTTCAAACTAGCTATACGGATTATTTCTTCTGTTTTCATCTTTAAGAGATTGAAATGCAAATTGGCACAAGGAAGGCCTGCAAGCAATCGGAAAGTGGTTAATATCGATTATGAAAAAACAGATCATCCCCCGTTGTTTCGTATAAAAAATTTATGCGGGCGAAAAAACAACTTTGGATACAGCGTATTCAAAGAACCTTGCCACTCAGATAATGTTACAAACCAAAGGAACTAAGCACCGGAGTGGCAAATACCTGAAATGCTTGAGCCCCGCTTTTAGCCAAACTTAACGCCGAAGTGGCATAAGGCCTTACCTTTGCATTTGCTTAAGGGCATAAACTATTTAGCTCCTTTACTTCATTTAATCATATTAAATCGACCACACCGCTATGATCCAGTTTTCTCAATAATTACTCAGCTTAAACAAAAAACCAGTCACGGTAACAACTGACTATTCTGGATTAGGCGCCTAGAAATAACCTTCTCGTAAATGGGCATATCGGCCACACCGCTATCAGTATCACCCTAAGCGCTACCATAAAATGATTAACGAGCTCAAATTGCAGACGTAAAAAAGCCCGTTGCGTTAGCAACGGGCTTTCTCATATTAGGCGCCTGGAAATG
>NZ_JBFRMK010000419.1:0-3926 GCF_041470405.1 Shewanella sp. 10N.286.45.A1 | reverse complement strand
ATGCAATTGGTATTACACATTAACTTTGGTTTTATCGCCTAAAAAGAAATAAAGGGAGAGTACCGTTATAGAAGTCTTGCGCCATTAAAACAAAGCGATAAAAGTACGACATAGCAGAGTTAGTTAGATAGTTGAATCTGTTGAGATAGCTGGATAGTTGAATTTGTTGAGATGACTTAACACTCTGTATCTACAGTGAATCACATTGGCGCAAAAATCTAAAATGCAAATAGTGGTTTATAGCAGCAAAACGAAAGACCGTTACCGTGGCAATAACAAGGCTGAATATCGCTCTATTCAGCCTCAAATAAACAAACTTAGGCTGCTAATTCGTTATCAAGCGCATTCCAACTTGGTAGCCATGCTAATGCTTCAACTTCAGGTTCCATCGTCTCACCAGCATCGATTTTTAAAAAATCGCCTAAGCGTTTAGCACCCAACTCTTCAAATAAGTTCGCTAACTGCTCTGCAGCGCCACAGAAGGTTTCATAACTAGAATCACCAAGGCCAATAATACCGAATTTAAGCTCTGGCAGATAAGGCGCTTTTGACTGCATATCATAAAACCATGTCTGAATATCATCAGGTAGATCGCCCTGCCCTGTAGTAGAGCACACCATTAACAGCAGCTCATCCTCAGGCGGTACAAAGCCGACAAGCTCATCACTTTGGTATAAAACGGCTTCTCGTCCTAGATCGGTTAAAGCTTGTTGCAGAGTCTCTGCAACGTATTGCGCGCCACCATAAACTGTTCCAAAAACTAGATTCACTTTTTTCATGTTTTACTTCGCCTAAAAGTCATTTAGTTATATCCTTAACATACTGTATCGATGAACATTGCTGCAAGCCCTGCCGCAATTAAAAGCGAATGTACGAGGATAAGCCTTAATGAAACACTCTTGCAGACAAAAGCACCGAAAACACCTCAATCGATCAGCTCATATCAGAAGAATGTGCTATTTCCATACAGTACAATGCTTAACAACTTCATTACCCGCTAATGATAGCTTACAGGTGAATGCCAGCAAATTAACTGGCACCACAAAAGCAACGTCTTAATCAACAGCTATTTGATAGCTATTGTTGGATCCCGATAACGTATCCTCGCCCCATCCAAGCTCATCAAACAGTGTAAGCCACTCTTGTTCAAGTTCGGTTTCAACCGCGACTCTTTCACCTGTTCTTGGGTGATTAAAGCTGAGTTTTTTAGCAATTAGCCATAGTCTGTTTATGCCAAAGTGCTCTCTAAAGAATTTATTTTGCTTACCATCACCATGGGTTGTGTCGCCAAGGATTGGATGACGAAGGTGCGCCATATGACGACGAAGTTGATGCTTACGGCCGGTATGTGGTGATAGATGCACTAGCGCGTAACGACTGGTTGCATAGCGCCCAGATGCAAAAGGAATTTCGCTATTAAGTAGCGGTTTATAAGAAGTCACAGCATCTTGAGCCGCTTTATTAGGATCAACATCTTTATCCGCTACATCATCCAACTCCTCTTTGAGCGCATAATCTAGTGTCGCGGCTTCATGCATATTGCCACGCACTATCGCAAGGTACTCTTTATCAATCGAGTGAGAGGCAAACTGCTCACACAGAGCATTTGCCATTTCACTGCTTTTAGCAAATAACAAAATACCAGAAGTCGGTCTGTCTAGACGGTGCACAGGGAATACATGACAACCCACTTTGTCACGGGTTAATTGCATCGCGAAAAAGCGCTCTCGCCTCGCCAAGTAGCTTCTATGAACCAGCAGACCTGCGGGTTTATGAATAGCAACAACATCATCATCTTCAAACAAGATTTCGATATGAGGAGCAACCTCATCCGTTAGCAATTGCTCTGCAACCGTTTCGCTATCAACTGTTTGTTTTGTTTCATCAGTCATTCAATAATCTCTTTTGTCACGTCGTTACCGTTTAGCAAGGAGTCTATAGCCTGGATTAAACCAACTAAAATTTGGTACTTCGTTTCGCCTTGCCAAACATGTTGCGCCATTGGTGCAATGGATATCGCATTTGGCAGAGGCTGGTTACTATCAAGGATAGTGTGCATCTTGGGTAAAAAAATAAACTGTAACCACTGCTCAAATGGCATCAAATCACAGGCAAAAGGAGCGCTGCTAGCCAGAGCCTCTTTTGTTGGTGACTCAATACTCAATAAGTTTTGCGCTGCTAACTCCGCCTCTAATGCGACTAACAACTCTCGTGTTTTAACCGTTATCACAGATAAGGCTCCACAGAAATGTGTACGGGGCTATGCCTAGCATAGGAAATTTAGCTCGCGATGATACCATCTAGGTCGACTTATCCCTATAATACGCCCTAATTCACCGACACTCGATAACGATATGACAGAAATAACGACCCTCAGCCAATTCTTAAAAACCGCTAACACTCAGTTCCAAGTTTATGATTTGGGCCGTAGAGTACAACATATCGATATGATGGCTTTTCACCAGATAGAGGAGCTGCTCACGCCGTATCCCTCTCCCATTCAAGGCCATGCACAGTTTGCTATCGTTTTTTGGGATGCCAGCCAACAGCATTATATTTGGTTCATTAAGTTAGCATTGGATGAGCGCGGTTTGCTTTCACCAGCGCCAAGATTACAGTTTATCAAGATGATCATTGAAGCCTTAGGCAGAGATCCAACTCAACCTCTAACAGAGCAACAGCAAGAGCAACTGGCAAACCACCCATTTAACTTTAAGCCAACTCAAGAAAAATTAGCCGTATTTAACGCATTAGTGCGTAAGCAACTTGGCGAAAAAGCATCAGCACAATATGAGTTTGCCTACCAATATATGTCTGGGCAACATCCTACAGACCAATGGCAAAACATTGGTATGCAGGGGATTGCTGATGTTTGCGTAAGAGCTAATGAGCTTGACCATCAACAACATATCAATGCCAGTTTTGAAAATGCAGCAACCGAAGTGCAAGTAGCGATGTGTCAGTGCCTAGAGCATCTCAATATCGACGATAGTCTCGCCGTCCTCGTGTTTGATAAGCTTATTGCAGCATCAACAGAGCAACAAGCTTATCTGTTAAGAGCGCTTGCTTCACATACAGAGCAAAGTCAAAAAGCGATTGCACATCTTGATTCTATCGACGGCTTGTCTGCCGACATACTGATCACCATTGCAGCACGTAACTGGTCTGCACTAAAAGATGAGCAAACTCTCAGTATCTATCTAGAAGCGCTTGCGAAACAAGAACAACACTTCTTTAACCAGATTTTTGCTGATATTGTGGCTATACCATTAATTCGCACGCAACTGCTTACTCAACTGCGAAACCCGAACCGAAGTGCAGAACTTTCTGCAGCTATTGGCGGCCTATTTAAGGTAATGAAAGCATGATGACAGATTTCTTATTAATCGTAGCGGTAGTGGTTATCGCTGCATTTTTTTGGCAGTTAAGACAGATGGCTGAAATGAGCCGTATGTTTGCGACTAAAGAGTGCCAAAAACAGAAAGTGCAATTGTTAGCGATTGCACAAGAAACCGCAAAGCCAAGTCTTGGTGGCAGCACCGGGCTGACTTGGAAAGTAAAATACCTATTTGAATTTAGCACCGATGGTATTAACCAATACCGTGGCAGCTTATGGATGCATGGCAAGAAAATTCAAAAAGTGCAGTGGCCTATTTTCCCTGAGCCAGAGTGGCACGATGCGCCAGAGTCCCGCGGTTCCGTTGGCGGTGGTTGCGGTGGTGGACGCGGTAAGAGTAATTGCAGTTCAGGTGGTTGTAAGTAACCCCTACGACAAGGGGTTGCTAATCATTAAATGCTTTAGCATTTGGTTTATCTCATATCCTTTTATATGAGCCAGTAGCGATACTGGCTCTTTTTTATCTGTATTTTCATTTGATACTAGGGCTAGGCCTTTCAGACGCTAACGCGGAAATGTCGGGTGGACG
>NZ_JBFRMK010000418.1:0-1038 GCF_041470405.1 Shewanella sp. 10N.286.45.A1 | reverse complement strand
GCCCTTTGGGTTCGTTTCAATTCATTTACTCTTTTATGACTAGCGTGCGTTACGAGCTTTTCGCTTAGCCAGCTAAGCATCATCGCTCAAGCCTTATACTAAAACAATTGAATTCGAACAAAAACTAAGCTCGAAAGATCAACAGCCCCTAAAACATTTTCATAACATTTAATACTTTTGACTGTCCTTAATTAGCTGTTAAATCAACCTTGTAGGCCACAGTAAAAATAATGGCGGCTAAAACCAATACCACTATGCGGGTAATACAACTTCCAAACTAACTAATTTACGCTGTTTGCATATCTAAAAAGGGACAAAAACTAGCTTGGAAATAGACATAATTGTCGATAGTTTTTTACTCACCACTTAAGTGCATGGAGTGTGTTAGAATCCATGCCTATTTAATTTAACTAAGCATATAAGGCAGTGCAATGAACCCTATTCTTGCGATCTTAAAAGAACACAATATCAGTGACGCTCAAATCAGTGAGCTATTCCAGACACTGACAGAAAATCCAATGATGGCAATGGCGACCGTTGGCCAATTAGGGATCCCTGCAGAGAAATTGCAGCAGATGATGGCACTAGTAATGCAGACTCCAACACTCATTAAAGAAGCAGTTCTAGAGCTAGGTTTAGACTTTTCAAAAGTTGAAGCAGCTAAAGCTCAATTACAGCAGTAACAAAAGCGTTTGTGGGAAGAGAGAAATACTCCTTCCCCACATCTATGTTTATCAACTTAAACTCCCCTTCTATCTTCCCAAAAGCTCAATCCAGCGCTTTATTCAGTCACAGGTAAAACTGTTTACTTGATCACACTAATCAAGTCGACTCAGATCTATACTGCCAAACACTTGGCCATTTAACCAAATGACAAAATAATAAAGTCGCATCCCTTCAAGTTTGCAGGAACATTGATATGACAGCAGAACAACAGCGTAAGCTAACCGCTCGCGCAGCAGTGCTAAAGGCACTCGCTCACCCAGTGTAATCACTAGCCAGCCATTGATAATCAGCAACATAACGAGCTAGGAGCTA
>NZ_JBFRMK010000417.1:0-237 GCF_041470405.1 Shewanella sp. 10N.286.45.A1 | reverse complement strand
CAAAATGTTCATTATAACTTTAAATATACAGTTCTTTTGTAGAGGCGCTATGTCATCAAAAGATAAGATTATGCATAAGCTTTTCTCATTAGGTTTTCTATTCGCAAAGATCATGTCTGCTACTCAACACTTCTTGTAGTAAATCTGATAAAGGGGCAAAAGTTAGTTTCAAAAACTCGTAGAACACACCGATTCCCCATCGGAGTTGCCGAACTTCTTGAAGACAAATCGAGTAAG
>NZ_JBFRMK010000416.1:0-201 GCF_041470405.1 Shewanella sp. 10N.286.45.A1 | reverse complement strand
CGACTACAGATAAATCACGTGGATGGTGGGTTCATTCAACCCTACTATTAGACAGTTTCACGACTCAAACTATCGGGCTAATTCATCAAGAATACTGGCTTCGCCCTAATAACCCTGAAGATGCTGACGAAAAAGAAAGTGGTAAGTGGTCAGAAGCATCCTATTTCTGCCGCCAACGATTGGGGGACATGATGTCACGGG
>NZ_JBFRMK010000415.1:0-1600 GCF_041470405.1 Shewanella sp. 10N.286.45.A1 | reverse complement strand
AATGACACAGAACTTTGAACACTACCTTTAGCGCCACCACACTCAGGTATGGTTATATCAATCAATTTTCAATCTCTCTTTCAAATTTCGTGGCGCTAAATATTTGTACTGTCTACTACCTTTCTCTTTGCTCTTAATTAGTAAGTTCAGCTCTACTAATTTATCCAGATAGCCTCTGGAAGCTGCTGCCGTAACATTGAACTCTGTCTGCCATTCCTTAACTGTGAACTCACGTCCAGCGTCTTCGAGTGCTTTCTTAATAATAGTGATATGTGCGTGTTTAAACTCTCTAAAATATGGAGACTTATACAGATCCAACCTAGTTCTCTCAATCTCTTCAATTTTCTTCTGCATAAACGTTGTGAAACTTTCCAGCGCTCGAATGATAATACCCATATTAAAATCGATGAAATGTGTAAGATCGAACTCATCTACTTCACTCTTAACAAAAGCGCGGGCATATCTGTTCTTAGAGCTTTTAAGTAGCGAAGAAATAGAAATGAACTCGAAGTTATCATAGCCACTCTTTAGCATGAACCAGTAAAATAACGCTCTTGCTGTTCTGCCGTTCCCATCTGCGAACGGGTGTATATATCCAATCATAAAATGTAAAATTATGGCCTTAACTATCGGGTGTATAAATTCAGCGCCTTCGTGTTCTTCGTTAGCAAATACACATAGGCTGATAAGCAATGGTCGTACTTTATCGGCATCTGGTGCTTGGTGGATAATCTCATCATCGGTAACACTTCTTACTGCTATATCCCCCTCACGAATCATTCCTGCTATATGGTCATTTTCAGATACTTCTTGTGTCGCCACCATATTAAATTTTTGAATAAGCTCCACGGTTAACGGCTCAAGAATTGATGCCTTAGCAAATTTCATTAACTGGTAGTTATTAATGATCATTCTTTCAGAGAAATCTCTAGGTTCGCGCCCTGTTGAGAGAAGCTCTTTAGCCACAGGCCTTGTAGTTGCAGCCCCTTCCATTTGTGCGCTCGAAATAGATTCTTCCATAATCAAACTAGTTGTTAAATATCGCTGCGAATCGTTACCTTGAAGCTTAAGATGTTTAAGTGTCGATAAGCGCTCAATCTTATGAATTTTGTGAACGAGCGATGAAATGCTATACCGGGTGAGCGCCATACTACCATCGGTTCTGTAAGCAAAAAGCTCATCAATGATTTCTAGGTTTCTTTTCCATTTTAAAAGGTGCCACGCAGGTTCCTTATACCCCTTAAGTTCTGGAGTACGGGTAATGAACTCACCCCAAGACAGATAATCACCTTTTGTACTAAACCCACAAAGTTTCGGGCTTACCTTCGACCAGAGCTCTTGAGGCAAACAAGAAAACTCGTTGCCTTCAGCTATTGGCGGTACCTCAATGCCAAATACTTTTCTTTTCATCGTTTAAACCTAAAAAAATTTTTTGTATGTTTGCTAGTATTATCTATACATTATTTTTCAGCAAGCGAAAAACAATATTTTTAAATTAACATATAATTACAAGACGTTATAAGTGTTTTTTTGGTGGGAAAATTTTTTAAGATACATATGTATACTCTATTTTGATAGAAGATTATTCTGGTCAAGCACA
>NZ_JBFRMK010000414.1:0-4009 GCF_041470405.1 Shewanella sp. 10N.286.45.A1 | reverse complement strand
AGCTAACAGCTAACAGCTAGCTCTTAAGCCATACGTTGCGTCGGCTTCCAGCGTAACAACTGTGTCGGTAGCTTAACACCTTGTGAGGTTAAGCTATTTACGCGATTAAGGTATGCTGCGCCATACATTAGATGCTTAGCAACATCGACAGCATTACGATCTTGGTAGTTGTCTAAGTAACTGCCTTTTGCCCACTGGTTAAAGGCGCCTAAAGCAGGACCAGCCCAAATTTGGTAGTCCATTTCACGGCCGGCTTCACCTGAATTTGACCAGCGGCTAGAAAGGCCTAGATACCAGCGGAAAATCAGTGCCATTTTACGCTTTGGGTTACCTGTCGCACGTTCAATTTGCTTAGGATCTCGCTCGTTAAAGTGTGCCACGGTTCCAGCCCAAATATCATCAAGGGTCGAACGGAAGACTTGTTTTTCAAGCTTTTCACGTTCATCAGCTGGAATCGCTTCTATTGAGTCATAACGCGTGTAGAGCTCGTAAAGTTTGTTGGCACGCATTGGGAACAAGGTACCGCGCTTAACCACTTGCAGTTTCACGCCCATCTCGAACATATCCGCTGCTGGAGCCATAGTCACATCGGCCATCTCTGTGGTCGACAGTAGTTTACGAGTGTGTTCACTTGCGCCCGCTTCAACACAGGCTTGGTTGACAGAACCCGTTACGATATAAGCTGCGCCCATATTAAAGGTTGCTAGCGCCGCATCAGGCGTTCCGACACCGCCACCACAACCAACACGAATAGGTGTTGGATATTGATATTTAGTTTGGATCTCCTCTTTTAGCGCCAAGATAGTTGGCAAAAGAGTGACTAAAGGACGGTTATCGGTATGGCCGCCTGAATCGGCTTCAGCGGTAATATCATCTGCCATCGGTACAAGTTGCGCCAATTCCATCTGTTCTGGCGTGATAGAGCCTTCATCTACAAGCTTTTGCAGCATCTTTGCTGGGGCCGGCATCATGAACTTTTCAGCGACTTCGGTGCGGCTCACTTTTGCGATAACTTTATTGGCGACAACGACATTACCTTGAGCATCACGGCTTAGACCTGCTGCACGGTAATAGACGATTTGCGGCGTTAAGCCCAAAAATGCTGATGCTTCAACGGTGCGCACCTTATGTTTTAAAAATAGCTCAACACTGCCACGCTCTAATGCAGGCTCGCTTGGGCTATGAATAAGGTTAAACATGTACGGGCCATTTGGCAGCGCGGCTTGAATACGGTTAATAGCGGCTTCAACGCGGCTTGGGATAAGTCCTGCAGCGCCAAATGAACACAAAATACCCGCTTGGCCGAGCGCAATCACTAACTCTTCAGAAGAGATCCCATTTGCCATTGCGCCTGCGTAGTAAGCGTATTTTACCCCGTGAACGCGGCGGAAATTACTGTCGCCTAAGCTTTCTGTACCGAGTGCAGGGGTGAAAGCGGAAACAGGTAGGCTATTGCTGTTAGCGGCTTGGTCAGCGACAAGTTCTGCTGTTTGCGCGATGCCAATGCCTTTGTCACTATGATTTACTACATAACAGCCACGGCTGAAGTCTTTTAGCTGCTGCTCCATCACGGCAACATCAAAGCTGATGTTGGTGTCGGTGACCAGCCAAGGCCACGGAGATAGCATTTCATTAGTTGTTGTAGGATTCATTATATTTAAGACCCTTAATCATTTGTTTTGAGCCAGCGGCTCTTAGCTATTCTTTTAATCTAATTTATTGACGTCTTTAATGGTTTAGAGCGCAGCTAGTTGGTCGCGATTCAAGGCGAAGGCGCGCAGCCTATGCTAATAGGTGAGCACCTTCAACGATGAAGCGTGGCGATAATAGCCAGCTAATCAACCATTAAATAGATTCTTCGATCGATATTGCAATATCAAACACTTCGTATATGCGCAGACCATCTTTACTTAGGCTTGCATTACCGGTGATCACTTTCTTGCCATTTTCATCTTTAACAGAGGTGATACTGACATCCATCGACATCTGCTTGTTCAATGGGTTGATCTGACCACGGTACTTCCACTTAATGTTTGAAAGTATTTGACCAAACTTAGGATTGTTAAATCCAGCGCCTAGATCTTTACTGATAGCATAAGCTTGCATGGTTTCGATAATCGCTTCAACACCCAGAGAGCCTGGCATGACCGGATCTTGATGGAAATGGAACTGGAAGAACCAATCACTAGGGTCAATAGTGCGCTCGGCGTATAGGTAACCTAAGCCCTCTGTGCCGCCATTATCAACAATTTCAACACTGTCGATAAAGTTAAGCTGACCACCCGCTAGGCGGTAATGTGGTTGACTTGCTGGGGCATTGAAATGACGACAGCTCTTATCCAGCAGGTTAACAGTGGTTGTCGGTGCAACACCGTTAGCGACGTGCCAAGGTTGAGTCACTTTACCGTTATCAAGACCGAGTTGGTCTTTTAGTGCGTCTCCTTTAAAGTAACCAAACACTGCGCTGCCGCGGTAGAAGGGCTCACCATCGGTGCTTAACTCGAAGCTAAAGCTCTGAATGATGTTGGTACCTGCCATCACTGTTGATAGCAAGCGTGAGTCATTGCGAATAGTCTTGCCACGCAAATCGACTTCACGTAGTAGCTCACCGCTACCATCTAAGTTACGGAAAAACAATTCAAGCCCAGGGAAGCCAAGAGTTGTACCCATGTAGCCTGAGATAAAGCCATTTGGCTGCAGTGAAATCTCCATCAAAATGGAGTAAGGCATTACTGCTTGGTGGCTGTTTTTATCAAAATACCAAGCATCTGTCGGCACTTCATATTCAGCGATACATGATGATGGCTTTTTAAAGTCGCCGCGCTTACCGTTCACTTCGATAACACGGGTAGTCACTTGCAGATCGCCACACGGAGTACGTGGTGGGATCATGCCGCGGTAGATAGAGAACTCAGGACCGAAGCAGTTTTCAATGTTACCTGTGGCAAATTCAAACATGTGATACGGCGTAAATGGCACGGTATCGGGGACACGGTTTGGATAGTCTGGTGTGATAGGTGCTTCAACGTGTGAAATTGGGATCACACCTTTGTTAGGCGCTTTAGTCAGGTCGGGGATTTGCGCCATCAATGGTGCATTAACCGATGCTGCTTGGTAGTTTTTATTGCGAGACGCCGCAGGCGCACTTTTATCAGATGCGTGATGACCTGCCGTAGCAGATGCTTGCTCATTGTTTGTCGTAAGATGCGGGTAACGAGTACACTCATCTTCCTCTTTGATCATCACACCTAAGTTTTGGAAATCCACCACGGCTTTGCCGTTAAGCAAAATATCAATATTCGCTTTGGCATAAGGCTGCGGATTAAAGCCAATTTCAGTGACTTCCATGCGGTAAGTCAATACACCAGATTGCGGCAATACTTGACCACGGCAACGAACTTGCTGTGAGGCATTTTCTAGTGGCTGGAAACGACCATTGTTAGTTTGGGTGTGCATACCAAGGTGCAGCATATAGAACTGCAGTAACTGACCACAACCTTCAGCCATTAATGAGCCTGCCATCACCTGATCACCTTGGAAGTGACAAGGGAAGTACCAATGGTTAGCTTCAAGTTGCTTATGACCCTCAATCAAGCCTAAGCCCCATGTGCCACCATTGCGCTCAACTTTACTTACCTGCTCAATCATCAAGAATTTCTCTGATGCGAAGCAAAGTGATGGTTGAGCATTACCCTTATGGCTCGCGCCAAAACAACCTTCGATATCTGCCGTTAATAACTTGTGGATTTCAGGGTAACTAAAGCTGGTTTTAGGGCAATCAAGTAGCGGATTAAAGGTTTTCTTCACCGCTAAGCTGCGGGCTTTAATTTCGTCTTCAGTGCGAATAACCCCTTTACCGTCGGCCAGTTCTTCATCGGTGAAGAAGCCTGCACAACCACCGTCCATTTTAAGGATCATGGTGTCGCCAACAAAACACTCGTAAGAGAAGAAGAACAACAAAGTTTCTCCGTTACGGGCATAGTTGTTGATCTTAATATCGTAACGCAGG
>NZ_JBFRMK010000413.1:0-2000 GCF_041470405.1 Shewanella sp. 10N.286.45.A1 | reverse complement strand
TTAAGTGAACGGCATTACTGCAAAGCAGCCCTTTTTTCAGGTAAAAGTTAGCCTATGACTCAGCAACAACTTTACGTTTCTGATGGGCTAGTATCAGTCCAATTAAGCAGATAACACCAACTGCAATACCCACTGGCTGGCTCATCTCTTGTGGCAATCCAAGTCCTATACCTGCGGTCATAATGTAAGACACTGTCACACAGGTACCAATGATGGCAGGTAAGCTGACTATCCAATGGAAAGTTCCGCGATCAAACAGATACTTAGTTGCCAACCACAATACACTGGTCGATAACAACATATTTGAGAACGCGAAGTAACGCCAAATCAATGAGAAATCAATTTTAGTCATGAAGTACGCAATGATTAGAATTGGAATGGCTAACAATAGGCGGTTACGCATACTTTGCGGGATCTTAAACGCATCAGTAATGGTCAGTCGCAACGAACGGAATGCTGTATCACCTGAGGTAATCGGGAAAATCGCCACTGCGATAATCGCCATGATACCACCAGCAACCCCAAGGTAAGTTGTGGCAACTTGGTTTACAACCAGGCCTGGGCCGCCCGCATCAAGAATGCTCTTAAGCTCTACATAGCCACCTGGGAATGCTGCAATACCAGCCAATGCCCATACACACGCTACGATGCCTTCAGACATCATCGCACCATAATAAACAGGGCGAACGTATTTCTCATTGGTTAAACAACGAGCCATGATTGGCGCTTGAGTAGAGTGAAAACCACTGATCGCACCACAAGTAATAGTCACAAACAGTAGCGGCCATACAGGTAAACCATCAGGATTTGGCGCTAATAGGTCATTGTTATAATGGCTATGATCGAAATAGGCAAAAATGTCACCAACTTCAGGTAGCTGCGGCGCACTCACTAACAAGCCAATTGCGATAGAGACTGTCATCACTATCATCAATAAGCCGAACAGCGGATAAAGTTTAGTGATGATTTTATCGATAGGAAGCATGGTTGCAAAAAAGTAGTAACCAAGGATCACCAACACCCAAAAGGTGTTATTGGCAAAAATGGTTCCCTCGAAGTAATCTAAGCTACTTAGCAACCCTGCCGGGCTCATGATAAAGACCACCCCGACGAAGAACAGCAACATCGCGGTGAATATTAACATTACGCCTTTAAAATAAATGTTGAAGTAGTGCCCTGCAATTTCAGGGAGACTTTTACCATCCTCTTTGATACTCAGCACGCCTGAGAAGTAGTCGTGTACGGCACCACCAATAATGTTACCCAACACAATCCAAACCAAAGCGATTGGGCCATATAATGCACCTAAGATAGGACCAAAGATTGGCCCGACACCGGCGACATTAAGAAACTGAATAAGGTAAGCTTTAACCGGATGAACTTTTACATAGTCCACACCGTCATCAAAACGCGTTTGAGGGGTTTTTGCTTTAGGATTAATACCTGCTTGTTTCTCTACAAAAGGGCTGTAGAACTTATAAGCGAGCAATAATAATCCAATGCATATAAAGAAAATAAGCATGTTTTGTTAATCCGTATTTTGTAGGGTAATTATTGTTATCCAAGTGTCAGTCACATCGATCCTGCGGTCAAGTAGCAATGTGTTATACCAAGGTCGGGTTCGCATGTTTGCTTTTTTAAAGTAGAGAAATTTTACAGCTTGGCTGCAAGCGTGGAATATTATCGACGTCTAATTAACAAATCCCGCAAAAACGCAGAGTTAGCATGTGTTCAACTCCTTCCCAGCCGCTTCGGTAATGATTGACTAATGCCTATGATATGGATTGAATCGTCAATGCTATCGCTATAAAAATAATCGAACAAAAAAACAGCTGAGAATATTTTTTAACAATCAGGTTCACTTTCTAACGCCAACCAGCAGCATTTCTATAGCACTACCTTATGGAAATTCAACATAATACCAATTGCATCAAAAGTTTGGCCATTCAGCGGGAATTTAAAACGTTGTAGGCAAGTAGTAGGATTTGAGCTAATAGTTA
>NZ_JBFRMK010000412.1:0-3955 GCF_041470405.1 Shewanella sp. 10N.286.45.A1 | reverse complement strand
TAGATCAACTTCTTATACTAATTGGTATTAGCTAAGTGCAGCAACGATCTCTTCGCTAACTTTAGCAACAGTTTGAGTACCGTCGAACTTGTTGTATGTCGCTTCGCCTTTCGCTGCTATTGCACCGTAGTATTCAACCAATGGCTTAGTTTGCTCATGGTAAATATCTAGACGCTTACGCACTGTTGTTTCTTCATCATCTGGACGAATAGCCAGATCTTCACCGGTTACATCATCTTTACCTTCAACCTTAGGCTGGTTGAAAACAATATGGTAAACACGACCAGAACCAGGGTGAACACGACGGCCGCCCATACGCTTAACAATCTCTTCGTCTGGCACGTCAATTTCAACAACGTGATCGATAGCAATGCCACCAGCAGCCATCGCATCAGCTTGAGGAATTGTGCGTGGGAAACCATCAAGTAGGAAACCTTTAGCACAGTCGTCTTGTGCAACACGCTCTTTCACAAGACCAATAATTAACTCGTCAGAAACCAGTTGACCTGCGTCCATCACTTTTTTAGCTTCTAGGCCAAGTGGTGTGCCGGCTTTTACTGCAGCGCGCAGCATGTCACCCGTTGAAATTTGAGGAATACCGTACTTTTCCATGATGAATTGGGCTTGGGTACCTTTACCGGCACCAGGGGCACCTAATAGCATAATGCGCATCTCAATCTTCCTCTTATTTCGCATTGTTATACCAACCTCTAACGCAGACAAATGTCTAAAGTGTGGTCACGCGATTGGTATTATTATGTTTAGGGCGGCGATTTTCGCATAAATAGCCGCCATTTTGAAGCGATTTACCTTCGACTTTAGCCTCAGTCAGCGCAAATAAGTCGTGATATTGACCTTTATCAGTAAAGTAAGGTGTAAAGTTTACGTCGATACTGATTAGCTAGACTGTTTCCCTGCCCTAGCGCGGTTAAGATCTCTAAAAATAATCCTTTGACCTTGCCATCTAACGCAGCCACATCTTTTTGCAGAGGCGTAAACAGCAGCTCTAGCGCTTCATCATTACGATTTGCTTGGTGCAGTGCTTTAGCAAGCTCAAGCAATGTCGCCATGTCATTTGGTGCTTGGTCGAAGTCTGCTTGTAGCTTCCTGATCTCCGGCGTATCAGCAGCATCAAGTGCCAATGCTAACTTTGCCTTTAAGCTTTGGTAGTAGCTGTCTTGATCGGCAAGGCCGACACTATCGAGCAAGGCTTTGGCGTCTTCTAGCGCTCCAAGAGATAAGTAAACATCCGCTAACGCCAGCGCTATCTCTGCTATTGGTTGCTCAGCATAGGCGTCTTTTAACAGTGGCAGTGCGCCAATAGCATTTTGCTCAGATAAAAACACTCGTGCTTGGTTTAGCTTTAACTGCCACTGTGCCGGCAGGTGCTTATCGAGCATTTCTGTAATTTGCGCTGCGTCTTGCACACCTGCAAAACCGTCTATCGGTTTTCCTTCATGCAACACTAAAGTGGTCGGCAAGTTCTGGATCTGAAAATAGTTCGCTATCTCCATCTCTGTCTCGCAGTTGACTTTAGCTAGCACAAAACGGCCGTTTTGCTGTTGCGATAAGCTCTCAAGCGTTTGCATCAAGGTCAAGCTTTCAGGGCTTTGGCTCGCCCAAAACGCCAACACAATGACCTGCTCCATCGAAGCATCAACCACTTGCTGTATGTTTTCTTTAGTCAGTTCTAGAATATTTTCCATAACTTTCCTTTAGCCATAAAAAAAAGAGGCAGATTAACTGCCCCCTTATTATAGTTAATTACTACTTAACGTTTGCTAGCAACATCTGGTTCATCAGTTTAATGAACGCTGACGGGTCCGCTAAGCTACCTTTTTCAGACAATAGTGCCTGTTGCAGTAATAGATCAGACCACTGTGCAAATAGCTCTTCATCTTGCTCATCGTTAAGACGAGCAACGAGTGGATGCTCTGGGTTAAGCTCAAAAGTAGGCTTAGACTCAGGAACCGCTTGACCAGCCGCCTGCATCAACTTAATCATCTGCGTCGACATTTCACCTTCACCCGCAACAACACACGCTGGTGTATCGGTTAGACGCGTTGTCACTTTAACTTCAGACACTTTGTCACCTAAGCTGTCTTTAACACGCTTAACTAGGCCTTCAGATTCTGTTTCAAGCTTCTCTTGCGCTTCTTTCTCACCAGCATCTTCTAGCTCGCCTAATTCAAGGTCGCCGCGAGTCACAGAGTGCATCTGCTTACCATCAAACTCGGTAAGGTGGTTGATTAACCACTCATCAATGCGCTCAGACATCAGTAATACTTCGATGCCCTTCTTACGCAGTAGCTCTAGATGTGGACTATTTGCCGCCGCTTCATGGCTATCTGCAACGATGTAGTAGATCTTAGTTTGACCTTCTTGCATACGCTCAACATAGTCTGCTAATGCGACATCTGGCGTTGCTTCACCGGTGTGAGTTGATGCAAAACGCAGCAAACCAGCAATACGTTCTTTGTTTGCAAAATCTTCTGCTGGGCCTTCTTTTAGTACTTGGCCAAATTCTGCCCAGAAAGACAGGTATTTTTCAGCATCGTTTTTAGCCAGTTTTTCTAACATGCCTAACACGCGCTTAGTCACAGCAGTGCGCAGTGATGTTGTCACCTTATTGTCTTGCAAAATTTCACGCGATACGTTCAATGGCAAGTCATTTGAGTCAATCAAACCTTGCACAAAGCGTAAATAGCTAGGCATAAATTGCTCTGCGTCATCCATTACGAATACGCGTTGAACAAACAGTTTTAGACCATGTTTACGATCGCGGTTCCACATATCAAATGGCGCTTTCGCTGGAATATAAAGTAGGCTGGTGTATTCCTGCTTACCTTCAACACGGTTATGGCTCCACACTAACGGATCGGTGTAGTCATGTGAGATATGCTTGTAAAACTCTTGGTACTCTTCTTTAGTCACGTCACTCTTGTTACGTGTCCAAAGTGCAGTCGCCTTGTTCATTGGCTTCCAGCTACCTTCAGTTGCAGCAACGGCTTCACTGTCTTCAGTCGCTTCAACTGCTGGCGTGCCCTCTTCAAACATCTCAACGGCGACAGAGATATGATCTGAGTACTTAGTAACAATAGAGCGCAGACGGTAATCATCAGCAAACTCTTTCTCGTCATCTCTTAAATGCAGCGTAATTTCAGTACCACGCGTCTGCTTAGAGATAGTTTCAACGGTGAAGTCACCTTCACCAGCAGATTCCCATAGCACACCTTCATCGCTACTATGACCTGCAGCACGGGTGCGAACAGTCACTTTATCTGCAACGATAAATGCCGAGTAAAAACCAACACCAAACTGACCGATAAGTTGAGAGTCTTTTGAATCATCACCTGACAAGTTCTTGAAGAAATCAGCGGTGCCTGACTTGGCAATCGTACCTAGGTGTTCAATCACACCGTCACGAGTCATACCAATACCATTATCAGAAATGGTCACAGTGCCTTTTTCTTTATCAGCACTGATGCGAACGCGTAGCTCGCCTTCACCTTCATAAAGGTCGTTGTTTGTTAGTGCTTCATAGCGCAATTTATCTGCCGCATCAGCTGCATTAGAAACTAGTTCGCGCAAGAAAATTTCTTTGTTTGAATACAAAGAGTGGATCATCAAATGTAGTAGTTGTTTGACTTCAGTTTGAAAGCCATGAGTCTCTTGTTGTGACATGAAATGTTCCCTTTAAAATTCGGTTTAAGTTGAGCTTGTAACTAGAAATGGGGCTATAAAATCGCTTTTCAAGGGCTAAGAGGTACATTGATTTTGATTGCGCAAAAAAAATCCAGTTAAGGCGGTGCCATTAACTGGATTTGTTATAAATTAGCTTATACCAATCAGCATAAGAAGTTGATCTACTCAGAGCGTTTTTGGCAAGCTAATTCAAGGCAGGCTAATTCAAAGTGAGTAATGACATAATGGTTATTCCCTTATGAGTTTATTC
>NZ_JBFRMK010000411.1:0-1938 GCF_041470405.1 Shewanella sp. 10N.286.45.A1 | reverse complement strand
AAAATAGCCAATAAACTGCTGCAAAAACAACCGTAAAAAATCAACAACCCCTAGTAATATGCTCCTCGCTTCAGTCTCTTTGCTAGTACGGTAACAACATTCTCATCGAAGCTACAGCAGAAGATTACCCGCAGAAATCAATTAAAAAACATGCAAAACAATAAGCTACAAACAGATAAATATTCAGAATGATTCCAGAAGGTTACACGTTTTCACTTTAGCTATAGTCCAAGTCATCGCTCAGACTCACTTCGAGTCAGAAAGTTATCGAGACTATTTTGTGTGTATAAAATAAAGGAATATCCAATGAACGCATCACTAAGGAAAGTCAGCATGTTATTCAGTGCTCTCGTTTTGGCGAGTGCCAGTAGCAGTTTTGCCCAATCAGCGCCTGTTTCAGAGCCTAACATAGCCACAATTGCAAAATTAGGCGCCACAGGAGGTACTGCTAACTGCAGCGCCGAATCAAGTTGGTTTACCTCACCATCAATGCCTAGTGAAGTCAAAACCAGTGATGGTCCAGGCGACAGTTCGTTCTGTGACTTTTACCAGTTCTCTTGGCAAACATTTGCCTACTTGATGGCTGAATCAAAAAACGACCCATCAGTTATCAACTTTCAAGACAATACTCAGTTCAACCAACTGGAGTTGAATGCTGATGGCAGCCCAGCCAACTCTTGTGATGAGAAGCATGACTCTCAAGTGCTGTTTATTCGTACCGCTAAACATGAAGAGAATGACACCGATATCGTCATACCAGAGATGATAGGACAGGCTGGTGGCGGCGCCACTATCTATGATCAAAATGGTAATGTGGTCTATTACGATGTTCGCTTTAGTAAGAACATGTGTAATGTAAAAGCGATCCAACAGCAACAGAACTTCCCTGCTGGCACCACCGAAATGAAAACCGCATGGAAGGTTCTAGGAGAAAATGATGATCCTAATGATTTCATCACCATGGATGCTAATATTACTCCAGTAGTATCGGATCAGAGTAATACCAAAAAAACGAAACTTGGTATGATTGGTTTTCATGTTGCGGTTGCCACTCAGGCACATCCTGAATTTGTCTGGGCTACATTTGAGCATAAAGTGAATTCACCGGATTGTACGTTACCGCAAGAAACCACGGGGTGGTCTTTTGCGAGCCAAGAATGTAGCGCTGGGCTAAAAAACAACCAAGCTGGCTGCGAATTTAATAACCCTACAAAGCAATCTAAGGTAACAGGAAAACCAACGCAAATTTGCCGAATGTACCCCTATGGTTCTTCGGAAGGCGATCTTAAATTCCAAGACAATGTAGATTCAATTAAATCACTTAACGCCAACGTTCAGCCCTATTTAAACGGCAATTTTGAAGTATTGAAAAACTACTTTAATGTTGGTGCTCTGTGGGTCAGCGATATCAATAAAGGCTCTTACACTACCCCAACTAACGGACAAGCAGTAACTCAAATTAGTAATCAGCGTGGCTCTTTAAGGCTTGCAAACACTGTAGCTGAAACTGAGTATCAAGAGGTCAACACAGCAGCGATTAACCTTAATGGTAAGTCATCACCTTCAGCGGGCTTTGTCTCTAACTGCTTTGGTTGCCATAACTACGAAGGCTTAGACAGCAATATCAGCAACACAACGTCAAATAGCTTGAGTCATATTTTCGATGATATTGCGGTCGGTTCTAAGCAATGATTGGATGTGCAAGCCGCTAATATTATCAACAGTAATACCCAAGCGAATGTAGATTATCGAACCACATGTAACAGCTCCTCGAAGAAGCTCAAGTGGAACGGTCAATGGACCAATCAAAATGCTAGCACTGGTGCACAATTAGCAAAATCTGTTTGTGGTTGCTGCGCCAACTAAAAAGCAAAGCCAACAACTTACACAATGAGTTTTCGGCTATTAAAAAGGCTCGCTTAGCGTAATGCCGATCAG
>NZ_JBFRMK010000410.1:0-205 GCF_041470405.1 Shewanella sp. 10N.286.45.A1 | reverse complement strand
ATGGGTGGCTATGTATTTATTGGTAGGAGGTTGCGATTGATGCCATTAACAATGGGTGGCTATGTATTTTCTTCAGGCCATAAGAGCATTAATGCTGGGATCACCAAGCGGGGGGACTGTTATCTTAGACGGCAACTGATACACGGTGCTAGAACCGTCGTCAGTCATGCTAGCAAAAAACAAGATGATTTGAATCAGTGGATAA
>NZ_JBFRMK010000409.1:0-3836 GCF_041470405.1 Shewanella sp. 10N.286.45.A1 | reverse complement strand
AAGCCGCACTACGTGAGCCTCTCTGTCTTTCCGCTTCTGCTTTGCATTGGCTTAAAAGCGAATAACCATTTCTTTACCAATGCGTTTTGAATTGAAAAGATTGAGGGCTCTGAACGGGTCAAATACTTAATGCAATTGCTATAACAGCCTAGCAATTAAATGTAATCCAATAAAAAAGGAGCCGTAGCTCCTTGATTAACATTATCGTTCTATCTTGGTGATGGCACCGCTTTCATGAGCACTTCAGTCGTGAACTTGTCATTGTTGATGACAGGGAAGCGATCATAAGTTTGGAAAATAACCTGGCCTTTATACTTAATCATCGCGACAACACCATAGTTAATAGCACTATCAATAGTATCTGCTGGTAACAGAAACTTAAAAGGCACTGGTGCTCTAACTATATCAAAACTTTTCTGGGCAATGATGGAGCCTGGAGTATCAAAATCGATGATTGCTATTGTAATAGAGCTCCCCTGCGGTAGCGCTATTTTCTCTAAGTAACCCGCTGCACCATTGACCATAACAGGTGGCACATCTTCAACAGTTACACAGCCCGTTAATGCGATTAAGCACAATAAAACAGTCCACTTCTTTAATGCAGTAATCATTGTCTCTTCCTGAATATCATATTGTTAACTTCTGTAATTATTTATCTTTACTGGTCATACGAATAAGACCTTCTTGGGTGGCTGATGCAACTAATTGCCCCTGCTGATTGAAAAACTTTCCAGTAACAAAGCCACGCCCACCACTCGCATTCGGGCTTTCAATACTATAAAGCAGCCATTGGCTTAAATCGAACGGTCGGTGAAACCACATCGCATGATCGATAGTCGCCATCCGCATCCCTGGCGTTAAAAAAGATACGCCGTGGGGTTGTGCTGCTGTCACTAGAAAATTAAAGTCCGATGCATAAGCTAAAAGGTAATCATGTACACAGAGATTCTCTGGCACCTTTCCGTTTGCTCTGATCCAAACATGACGCACTGGTTCAGTCACTTTGGGGGCCATTGGGTTACACGGGTCAACTAAACGCATCTCTATTGGCGTGTCAGCCATGAACTTTTCAAGCATTTTGGCTGGCACTTTATCTTGCAATGTCATCGCCAGCTCTTGCTGATTAAGTAACCCTTCAGGACCTTCAACCTCAGGCATTTTAGCTTGATGATCGTAACCTTCTTCAAATACTTGAAAAGAACAGGTCATATAAAATATAGGTCGGCCTTTCTGAATGGCTTTGACTCTACGAGCACTGAAGCTGCCACCATCACGCATTATTTCAACGTCATAGATAATCGGTAGTTTTTCATCACCGGCACGTAAGAAATAGGAGTGTAAGGAGTGCACCTTGCGATCAGGAGAAACGGTCTGTTTGGCTGCGCTTAACGCTTGCCCCATAACTTGACCACCAAAAACGTGACCAAAACCGAGATCTTGGCTTTGGCCTCGAAATAACCCTTCCTCAATTTTTTCTAAGGAAAGTAGCGCGAGAAGATCATCTAATACTTGACTCATCGGAACCTAAAAGTTGAGACTATTAGCGCTAGCTTAACTCAAGTTCGCCTCGCCTCGCTAGTTTTACTCTAACTCAATATCACGCTGTTCCGCAGAAGCTTTAGCCCAAGCAAGCACTTGTGCTTCCCCCGATGATCGACTGCGATAAGGCTTCGCCCGATGGATATCCCCCCAACGGCTATGGATCACCTCTGGTGTGCACTCTTCAGCGGTAAAGCGACTGCCGGAAAACTCGATAATTTCAGCCTGACTGATCCCCCCTGCAGCGGCCAGTATATGTTTGCCTGACGGGCTTTTACTACTGCATAAATAGAGCACTGCCGATAGTACGGTTGTCTTTGAGAATAGAGGTCTAACGGTAGGTGCTAAATGTTCTGCTGTCATTTGAGTAACCGCGTGGGGCGTAATAGTATTGACCGCAATATCGAACTCTTGCCCTTCTAAGTGAAGACTATTGACCAACCCTATCAAGGCCATCTTGCTGGCGCTAAAGCTTGTTTCATAGACATCGCCAAAAATTGAACTGGCACAGGTCATAATAATACGGCCGTAACCACTGCGCTTCATGCTTGGCCACACAGCTTTAGTCAGGTTAAAACTACCGTTTACATCAACATCAAATTGACGCTTCCAAGTAGATTCACTTAACTGTTCAAAGGGACACGGGTGATGAATACCCGCATTATTGATTAGAATATCAACTTTCCCCCAGGTTGATATCACTTCATCAACCATGCCGTTTACAGCTGCAGAATCACTGATGTCGAGGCAGTAAAGTTGAACTTCCCCGCCTAAAGTGATGATGGCATTGGCACAACTGCGTAATCCAGAGTCTTTAGCTGATAGTGGTTCATTATCAATAATAACCACCTTTGCACCACGCTCTGCTAAAGCGATTGCATAAGCTCGTCCTAAACCCGCCGCAGCGCCCGTAACAATGGCAACTTGCTCTTCAAAACGCATGTCCTAGCCCTCAAACATCTAAATTTTGGTTTCACACTCAAGCGGCTTCAATACACTAGATTGGCAGTGCTACGAAGATACGAGATCTTTATGAGACTCGTAATCACTTTCGATATCTTAAAATTTGCAGTTACAACCGATTTGGACGTAGGCCACTTCCCTGTAACACAAACAATGGCTTAAAGTATTCAGAAACGAATGCTGAACAAGTATATTTAAGCACGTTGCTCAATATTGCATACAATACTAGGGCACAAGTGTGCGCTAGCTCTAAAATTTCAAATGGCTAAGCAGACCAGAGCCTTAAGTTGACAATAATGTTAACTTGGACGTAATTGCTGACAAAAAATCCACTTTTTAGATGCCGCTAATCTTGCTATCATATGTGATATACCTCCTTTTGTTACATTGCAATCAGTCGATGTATCTCTTTGTAAAGTAAAAATAAATAATGAATCCTTGGATATTAGCAATACGCCCTCGTACTTTACCTGCGGCTATAGGACCTCTTTTGGTCGGCAATGTTCTAGCGTTACAGCTAGAGCAGTTCAGTTGGTTTATCGCGATAACATCGATGCTTTGTGCTGTACTATTGCAGGTCGCAGTTAACTTAGCCAATGACTATTTTGATTATAAAAGCGGTGTGGATACTGATGAACGTCTAGGGCCCGTTAGAGTCACTCAAAGTGGCATGTTGTCGCCAAATGCAGTACGTAATGCGATGGCTTTATGTCTGATACTTGCATTGGTTGTGGGATCGTTCTTAATCGCGCATGGTGGTTGGCCAATAGCATTTCTTGCGGTGGCTGCAATATTAGGTGCTTTAGGTTATAGCGGCGGTCCCTACCCTCTTGCCTCCCATGGTTTAGGTGAAGTCGCTGCATTCGTCTTTTTCGGACTGGTTGCTGTAGTTGGCAGTTACTTTCTACAAGCAGCTGAAACCAGCAGCAGTGCTTGGTTGCTCGGTTCTGCCATTGGCTTCTTAAATGCAGCCATCATGCTGGTCAATAACACCCGAGATATGGAGACTGACATTAAGGCCGGTAAAAAGACTTTGGCAGTGCGCCTTGGTTTAGCCCAAGCGCGTATTTTTTATCAAAGCTTTGTCTATATGCCTTTTGCAATCATAATCACTGGCTTTTTAATGGGTGTACTGCCTGGTATGCCAGTGCTACTCGCCGGGTTAGCTTTTATCTTAGCCCGCACTTTGTGTAGAGACTTTAACGAGGTGACAGGCGCAGCGCTTAATCCTTTACTTGGTCGTACGGCAAAACTCACGATGATCTTCAGTGCCTTATTTAGCATCGGACTAATCATTGATTTGCTTATACCAATTAGTATAAAGATTTGATCGC
>NZ_JBFRMK010000408.1:0-1555 GCF_041470405.1 Shewanella sp. 10N.286.45.A1 | reverse complement strand
TCTGCTTGCGCAGCCTGTTCAGTGGCAACTCTTTCGGCTTCTGCCTGTTCGCTTGCAACACGTTCAGCTTCAACTTGCGCTGTATCAACCTGCTCTGTCTCTGCTTCAGTTGAAACATTTAATTCTGCTTCTACTTCTTGCGGTTGCTCTTTAGATTTATCTTTGCGGAACCAGGAAAAAAAACCTTTCTTTGCCATGTGTATTACCGATGCTCAAATAACTGTACATAAATGCGTTAGGGTGGAGGACGTTATATCAAAAACAGACCGAAATTACGCTGATTAAAACAGCAAAAGTATAACCAATACGCGACTAAGCGACGGCTTGTTACCTTTTAGCTGTGCTTTGATATAAAATAACGACCTTAAATCAGACGCTATAGTCTACCACTTTCTGCCACAAGGCAAAATCACGAGGACACCATGGTCAAAAAAAGACCCTCAAGCGGCCAAGTTAGGATCATCTCTGGCCAGTGGCGATCGCGAAAGTTGCCAATCCATGATCTGGAAGGTCTAAGACCGACAACCGATCGTGTACGTGAAACACTGTTCAATTGGATAGCAAATGACGTTCGCGGTGCTCGAGTATTGGATTGTTTCGGTGGCAGTGGTGCATTAAGTTTAGAGTCTTTATCACGTTATGCAGCTTATGCCAGAGTGTTTGAACTGCAGCCTCAAGCTGCCAAGCAACTCGTTGAAAACCTAGCCACATTAAAATGTAACTATGCAGACGTGATCAAGGGAGACAGCCTTAAGCTGCTAGCAAGCTCTCCAGAAAAAGGCTTTGACATTGTATTTGTTGATCCACCTTTTAGAAAGTCACTCACAGAGAAAAGTATCCAACTGCTCGACCAACAGCAGTGGTTACTACCTGATGCACTGATTTATGTAGAAACCGAATCTGAACTAGCACTACTTGAGGTGCCTGTGACTTGGACATTGCTAAAAGAGAAATCAGCTGGGCAAGTGATCTACCGCTTATACCAATACTGTCCGCTTGAGCAAAACGCTACCGAGGATAGCCGATAATGAAATGGATACTATTGGCAGGTAAGTTGGCGACCGCTTTTGCGTGGTTGATGATGTTTTATAATCTAGTTGCGCCGTTTGAAGGCAATATAGCGGTCATTTTAAATATCTTGCTCGCAGTGACAGTGTTTATGCACTGCTTTCAAACCATTATATTCCACACCCTGTTCAATCAGCTGCTGCCGTTAAAGAAAGTGGATTACCTGCAGGTGTTTATGTTTGGCGTATTTAGCCTATTGCAATATCGTCAACAGGTATTGGATAAGCAAAAAAGCTAAAACAGATAGTCCTCAATAAATACGGTGAACCCGCTAATAAGCGCTTCGCCAACAACTAATACCAATCAGTATAAGAAGTTGATCTACTCAGAGCGTTTTTGGCACGCTAATTCAAAGTGAGTAATGACATAATGGTTGTTCCCTTATAAGTTTATTCAACGCAGAAGTAGCAAGCCAAAAACACTCCTACAGGCGAGTTTTAGCGGCTATGATGCTGCGTTAATGAACTTGAACGTAGAATAACTATGC
>NZ_JBFRMK010000407.1:0-435 GCF_041470405.1 Shewanella sp. 10N.286.45.A1 | reverse complement strand
CGTTCCGCCAATAAAAGACAAAAGCCTCTGCAGAAATGCAGAGGCTTTTTTCGTACTTACTTTATCGCTTTTATAGCGATTAATCACTTATCTGCGGAGTGGATGTTCAGTTGGTTAGGCTACTTATGAACAGAACGCGGCCTGTCACGCCGGGGGTCGCGAGTTCGAGTCTCGTCCGTTCCGCCAATAAAAGACAAAAGCCTCTGCAGAAATGCAGAGGCTTTTTTCGTATTTACTTTATCGCTTTTATAGCGACTAATCACTTATCTGCGGAGCGGATGTTCAGTTGGTTAGGCACTTATGAACAGAACGCGGCCTGTCACGTCGCGAGTTCGAGTCTCGTCCGTTCCGCCAATAAAAGACGAAAGCCTCTGCAGAAATGCAGAGGCTTTTTTCGTTGCTGAACTCTTGTTGTAAGTAAGATTGCAATCTTAC
>NZ_JBFRMK010000406.1:0-7177 GCF_041470405.1 Shewanella sp. 10N.286.45.A1 | reverse complement strand
ACAGAATTTAAAAGCAGTAGATTATTACTTGAGTCTAAATCAGAAATATTTTTCCCTAAATATATAACAAGCACAGCTTTAGAAAGTTCTTTATCAAGCCAAGAGGTACAGTGCCCTGAAGTGAATCTTTTGGTAATTAATAATTGTGTGGTTTCGGGTTCTTGTTCAAGCTTCATTTTGAATGAGTTACTTTTTATCGAACAGTTTGGAACTGGCTGTACTAATAATCATAACTACAGTTCAGGAGGGCTCATTTCTCATAATAATTCGTTTGCAGTCGTGAAACAAAAAGAACTCAATTATATTGATAGCGGATTTTATTTGGGGGGGAATGGATCCTGGAATTATTACCACTGGTTGATTGAAATTTTGCCAAAACTTGAATATTACTTGTCAAGAGGTTTGCATAGCAAAGGAGTACCTTTGTTGCTTCCAAGTATTGTTGAGCACAATACGAACTTCAAGTTCTTACTTGATTCTATTTTAGGAACAGATTTCGATAATATAAATTACATTCCTTCAGAGTTCTGCACCGTTGTTAGGAACTTATACCACGTAACTCCCGTTAATAATATTCTGTTTAATGAAAGAATACTTGGCTTGGAATTATCAACTTTATTTATTAGATTTGAATCATTGTCATATTTAGTATCATCAATAGAGCGTTATGTAGGTGATGTTAGTATTAAAAGCGAGACACCAGAACGTATTTTTCTCGCTAGAAATAACTCACTTGCTAGGAGCTATAATCAAAATGAGTTAATTAAATACTTACTAACTAAAGGGTTTGAGGTGGTGCATACAGAAGATTTAGATATCAAGCAACAGGTTTCACTGTTTCGAAATGCGAAGTATATCGTTGGGCCGAGTGGTGCTTCATGGGCAAACCTTCTATTTTGCAACCCAGATAACAAGTGTAAAGCCTTATCCTGGTTGCCTGAGACAATTCGCACATTTCCTGCTTTCTCTACGCTAGCGAAATTTAGTGGGGTCGAACTCGCTTTTTTTCAAACATCATCTGACGATGCTAAGAATTTCCACGGAAAGTATCAAGTTGATATAGAGACATTCAAATCAAGTATTGAAGCAATGTTGGAGATACGAAACGTTAATTAATTGGTAATGTTTCTTATTTTCTATCACTTTATTTGCTTCAAACAGAACGACATACTTGAAATCGTTATCACTAAAAGCGAATAGAAAACACATTGTATTTAAAATATATTTTAGATTAATTCACACAGGTGAAGCTTGTATGGTAAGTAAACTTAAAGATCCTTGTATCCAGATATCTGTTGTCATTCCTTGTTTTAATCACTCTAAATATGTAGTCGAATGTATAAAATCCGTAGTCAATGCTTTTTCTGGTAAGTTACAGATTGTTTTTTGTGATGATTCATCGAGCGATGACTCATACAGTGTGGCTTATGATCTTCTAAAGGATATAACTAGCCAGAAAGACAATGTAAGTTATATTTGTCTCAGAAACAATACTAACATTGGAGTATGTACTACTCTTAACAGATGTTTATCTTATGCGACAGGTGTTTATGTCTATGTAATTGCGAGTGATGATTTTCTTTTACCTCGCTCTTTGGATAATGCTTATAAAAAAATTGAATCTGAGTGTGTCGATGCAATTATTCATGACTGTAGTGTTGTAGATGAAAACAGTAAAACTATTTATAATAGTGCTTTATTTGAATTTAGAAACTCAAGTAAACCACGACTAGAATCAGACCAGTTGGTATCTGAGATCGTCATGAATTGGACTATTCCAGGACCTTCTCTTTTATTAAAAAAATCAGTTTACGACGAAATTGGGCTCTACGACGTGAACTTACTAGCAGAGGACCGTGACTTCTATTTGAGATTATTGGCCTTCAAGAAAGTTAGATTTTCTGAACAGAAAATTGCTTGCTATAGAATCCACTCAAGTAATGCTTTTACCTCAACAAAATTTTCAACCAATATTCACAAAGAGCAGTCGGGGGTTAATTTTAAGTATAGAAAACATTTCTCGGGTATTTTAAAGATTTACTTGTTGTCATTTGGTGTTGATTATAAGTATGGTAGGAGCTTTCTTATGTCGTTAATCAGGAAGGTATTTTACTATACTATCCGTATAACGAAACTTAGCTAAGAATTTCGGATTGGTATATTTAATATGGTAACTCGAGTTTCAAGTTGTATTGCGTTCACTTATATTTTTATTGCACTTTTATTTCCTTACTTTAAGTTAGGTGGTGTAGTAATACCTTCGCTTGTTTTTTCTTACATTTTTCCTGTGTTGTATTTTTTTAAAAAAATAAACTTTGATTCAGAAGATAGGTACCTCTTTTTGTTGTGCTTAATAGGTGCTGTTATAGCTATTTTTGTCGGGTTCATTAGTGACTCCAAGTTTTCGTTAAGAATAGTTTTTGTCTATTTATTTGCTCCGTTTATATTTCTTTCTGCAAAAATATTTGTTGTGTTTTGTATTAAAAAAAATATCAGCTCTACTAATATTTATAGTATCGTAGTAAATGTTATTTTTGTTAATTCATTGTTTGTGCTTTTATTGAATTTAAATGTTATAAATGCGGATTTATTCTACAGCGTTATTCATACTAATCCACTTGTCTTCGATTATCCGATAACTAGGTATCCAGGGTTTGCATATGATGCATTCTCTTACCTCTCTGTTTTAAATGCATTTGGCCTATGTTTACTTTTACAATTGCATTTAAGTAGCAAACTTGATATCAGCGTATCGTTTATTATTAAATTCGTAATAATTATGGCTGCAATGATTTTTACTGGAAGAGCTGGTATTCTTGTTATTGTTCTTTTTACTTTGTATCAATCAATTAATTTTGTTTACAAAAAGCCTAGATTAGTACTTGCCCTGTTAACAATGACTTCTCTCTCATTATTTATTAGTTGGGGGGAATACGATTGGCTTAAGGACTGGGCTTTTGGTTTTATTTTTAATTTTATTAACGGTAATAAAGTTGTTGATTCATCAGTGACAGGCGTAATGTCGATGATATTTATTCCTGACAATGTGATAATTGGCGATGAAATCAATTTTCTATCAGTTCAAAGTGATTTAGGTTTTGTCAGGGTATTTAGCAGTCTGGGATTTTTAGGGTTGTTTCATATGTTTACATTTTTCTTGTTAATATTTTTTTCAGCTATAAAATATAATAATACATTCTTGTTGTTTTTAGTGTTAACCATCTTCATGCTAAACTTTAAGGATATCTATTTAGTCTCCCCTTATGGACATACGTTTCTTATGTTTTTAGTTTTATATGTAGGAAAACTCATGGATCGTAATAATGTTGTATCTGTCAAGTTAAATAATAAAGGTGATTATGCATAGTTCAATATTAGTGGAGATATTTATATCCACATACAATGGCGATAAGTATCTAGGGCAGCAACTTGACTCTTTACTTTCTCAGACTCACAAAAACCTGCTGATCACTATACGTGATGACGGCTCTACGGACAGAACTCTTGACATAATTAGTACTTATATAAAACGTTACCCTAAATTAATTAGGCTGATTCCTTCGACAGTTAACTTAGGTTCAACTAAAAGCTTCCTTACTTTACTTAATTCAGCTGCAGATGAATCGGTTTTATTCATGTTCTGTGATCAAGACGACGTATGGCTAGATGACAAAGTGTCGAACTCCATAGCGCACTTCTTTAATTCGGAATTTTTAGGCCCTGGGGTATCTTTCACAGATTTGACCGTAGTATCTTCTGATTTGACTATTATTCATAACTCGATGATGGAGTCGATGCGAATTAATCCAAGTGTGGTAGCGGCAAATACATGTAACTTGTTGTCTTTAAATACAGTAGCAGGCTGTACTATGACTATGAATAGGCATGTGCTAGATTTATTGGCAACATTTAAGTTTCCTCCCAAAGGGGTTGTGCATGATCACTGGATTTCAATAATAGTTTCACATTTTGGTCGAGTTGAGTACCTCGACAGGTCTGATATTCTATATAGGCAACATACCGAAAACCAAGTAGGAAGTCTTGTTGTTAATTACAAATACCTAATTGGGCGATTCAAGTCAATTGGTAAAACATTCACGCATGATCGCTCAATTTTAACTTCGTTGAAACCGCGAATTAGTCTCTCCCCGTTTTTGTGTCTGTTTTATAAGATTAAATCAAATCTTCAGAGGGTATTTTAACAAACGACTCTTAATCTTATTTTTATTTATCTATGTTTATTGATTATTAATCTCAGTTTTTATTCTTGCCTTAGGTTATACATGAAAAAAAATATTTACGTTGTTGGTACTGTTGGTTTGCCTGCTTGTTATGGTGGATTCGAATCATTAGTCGAGAATTTAACTAAAAATTCAAGTGAAGACATTAGTTATACAGTTTTTTGTTCAAGCCATTCATACTCGATTAGGAAAAGCCATTGTAATGGTGCTTCTCTTAGTTATTTGCCATTTAGTGCAAATGGTATTCAAAGTGTGCCGTACGATATTTTGTCACTTATACACTGTATATTTAAGAGGCCTGATGTTACGCTCATTCTTGGGGTGTCAGGTTGTGTGTTTTTACCCTTTTATCGGCTATTTTCTAAATCGAAAATAGTTACTAATATCGACGGACTAGAGTGGCGCCGCGACAAATGGGGTAAGTGGGCTAAAAGATTTTTGAAGTTTTCTGAATTAATGGCAGTGAAGTATTCTGACGTTATCATAACCGACAATAAGGCTATTGGTGACTATGTAGATACTGAGTATTCAAAAGAAAATGTTGTAATTGCTTATGGTGGCGACCATGCGATTATTGAAAACGGCGATGTTGAGCCTGAAAAAGATTATTTTTTAGCTTTATGCCGAATAGAGCCTGAAAATAATGTTGACATGATTTTGAAGGCTTTTGCAGGAAGTAAACATAAGCTAAAGTTTGTGGGGAATTGGGATACCAGCGAGTTTGGTCGGTTACTGAAAAAGCAGTACGAGGGTAACCCTAATATCGACATAGTTGATCCTATCTATGATGTTAGTAAACTATTTAGGATTAGAAGTGAGTGTATAGGCTATGTTCATGGGCACTCTGCCGGTGGGACTAATCCATCTCTCGTAGAGGCAATGCATTTTGAAAAGCCCATTTTTACTTTTGATTGTAATTTTAATCGATACAGTACCGAAGGCAAGGCATTGTACTTTGTTTCACCTGAAGACCTAATTACCAAAATTTCTTGTGCCACGAGTTTCGATTTAGCTAATATTGCAAAAAATATGAAGTTGGTTGCCGACAAGCGCTATACATGGAAAATTGTTAAGGAAATGTATGAGACGACTTATTTATAGTTTTTTTGACTAGCTCTATAGTATTAAAATCATTAGTACCGTTGTGTTTTTTTCCGACAATTTAATAGGTAAGGTATACAAGGAAGATTTAACGCTGTATCTAGCCTGTGCTTGATCCTGTTGAAAACACTTTCTCGTACTTTTACCTGTTTATTGATAGCAATGTAAATGCAAACGTAAATGTTTGCTCCTGCGGATTTCCGATTGTTGCTATTGGCACTTGACGAAGATTATATCATATCGGCGAAAGCACATTGCTATATCTGCGTTTAGCGGTATTAGATGCATTTAACTCTGTTACAGTTCAAATTTTGTTTTTTTCCCTAGCAGAATTGGAGATATGTCTAACTTAAGGTGTTGTAAATCGCCGTATTGGTAAGATTTTTGTTTCTTTTTGGTTTTCACTGTTATGCTCTGCTAATAAAATAGCTATACTATCTAGAAAGCAGTATTAACAAATATATCCTGTAAGACTTTCACTGTCATTCCTATCAAACTTATGGAAAAGATTTCATGCAATACGTAGTGCCGTTCATTACGGTGTTTTTTCTAACCTGCATTGCTATTAAAGTGCTAAATCCAATTGCGCAGCGGGTCGGCTTAGTTGACTTGCCTAATGATAGGAAAAAGCATGTCGGAGCGATTCCACTAATAGGTGGAATATCCATTTATTGTAGCGTATTGCTTGTATCAAGCATTGTTTTCGAGCAAAGTCAGCTATTCAATCTTTACCTGATTTCAGCAGCCCTTATACTTTTCTTGGGTGTATTAGATGATAAGTACGATCTTTCTGTCAGGGTTAGAATCGTGGCTCAGGTTATTACCGCTTCTATTTTGGTCTTTGGTGCAGGGCTCTATCTTACCTCTCTAGGCCACATTACTTACTTCTTCGAACTAAAGCTTGGATATGTTGGTATTCTCTTTACTGTGTTTGCAGTGATTGGTGCTATCAATGCGTTTAACATGGTTGATGGCATTGATGGCTTAGCTGGTATGTTGAGTCTAGTAACATTTTCAGCGCTGGCACTGTTGTTTTATTTGGTAGGTAATAGTTGGTTTATCCTACCGTTGCTGTTCATTGGGGCAATATTAGGGTACTTGTTATTTAACTTGCGCTGGCCTTTTGAAAGTATAGAAAAGATCTTTATGGGCGATGCTGGGAGCATGTTAATTGGATTGACTGTAGTTTGGTTATTAGTGATCGGGGTTGAGGCAAATACTCAAGCTTTAGCACCGGTTACAGCACTCTATCTTATTGGTATCCCATTAATGGATATGGCGGCTATTATGTACCGCCGTATTAAAAAGGGAATGTCTCCGTTTAAGCCTGATCGTGATCATTTGCACCACATATTTGAACGTGCTGGTTATAGCCGTAAGCAAACCCTGATTCGCATTACACTCATTTCAATCGCTTTAGCGGCAGTTGGTGTTTGCGGTGAATTGTTTCAGGTACCTGAGTCGATAATGTTTATCGGATTCTTAGTTATCTTTGCCGCCTATAACTGGGCGCTGGCTCATGTTTGGCAAATTCTAACTTGGCTTAGAAAATTTTAAATCTCCTTATCTCAAAAAGTTCTCTAGAGAAGAAATTTGCCTGTAGTACTTAATTGTTGTAAGTAAGCGATCTTGTTTCCTAAATCGGATGAAGCTTTTGCCGTTAGCGTGATCTAATCTCCCTAGGTGGCAACGTGGATGCAGTAAAATGTGAAAATCTAAGCATAAAATAACCAATTGGCCTCAGTACATCAAAGCACTCGTCAATCGTGGCTCTCTGACGTTCTGGATTTATGAGCAAGCGATTAAGTCTTGGCGACCCCCTGTGTCAGGATTGT
>NZ_JBFRMK010000405.1:0-573 GCF_041470405.1 Shewanella sp. 10N.286.45.A1 | reverse complement strand
ATTCACCAACTAGAAATTTAAACATCATTGGAGGTGAATCAAAATCAAGTAATTTTGCAAAAACAATAAGCCCTTCATGGCGAGTAAAAAGCATCACTCCGCCACCTCCATAACGCTTTTTACTTATATAACTCACTCTGTAAACATTAGAAAAGGTAGAATTCATAAATTTTATGTTCTGCGCTTTAGCGATAATCAGCTGGTATTCACTGTTTTCTATAAACATCGGCTTTTTTACATTACCATGCCTCTTGAGCTCACCAGCCCGCTCTCTACGATCGTACTCATCGAGGTCCTCTTTATTCAACTTAAATGCCCCATATCCAAGAAGATCCAACTGATGTACATTTGACTCTTCAAATGATGAACAAGTAGCGTCAATAACTGATCCGGCGCCGCTTAAAGTGCATAATCTATTTTCTTTCTCGATACTAATACTTAGCTCATGTTCTTTCCCAGTTATCGGATCCTGATAGACATAAACATGACTAAATACCTGTGTACAAAAAAATATTCCGACAATAAAAGTTAAAACTTTTTGCTTCTTGCCCATTTCAGCCCCCCCCCCCCCCC
>NZ_JBFRMK010000404.1:0-369 GCF_041470405.1 Shewanella sp. 10N.286.45.A1 | reverse complement strand
CCAAAAGAGACGCGTTTATACCGCTAGAGAATGAACATAATAATAAAAAGCCCGCAGCTTAATCAGCTGCGGGCTTTTTTATTCTTGGTTTGCTTGGTATTAACTGCCCATGTTACGGCTAGATTTACGTTTATCTAAGCGCACTTTTTCAAGCTGGCTGTTGATGGTTTGCAGTAGTTGGCACTGCTGCTTACTGTCAGCAGTTAGTGACTCAAACAACTCGCTTTTCATTAACGTTTGGCTCCACTGAAAGCCAATGGTCAGCACTAAATGCTCTGACTGATTCAATGGATTTTGCTCTATCTCTTTGACAAACAATAAGTGACTAGCTGCAAATAAACAGTGCAGGGTCAAAGGTGCTGATAGTGG
>NZ_JBFRMK010000403.1:0-223 GCF_041470405.1 Shewanella sp. 10N.286.45.A1 | reverse complement strand
AAGAAAGAGATATTAGGACTTCATTTATCTGAAAATGAAGGGGCTAATTACTGGTTATCCGTGTTGACCGACCTTCATAATCGTGGTGTTAAAGATATCCTAATAGCTTGCGTCGATGGGCTAACGGGTTTCTCAGAGGCGATAGCGACTATCTTCCCTGAAACAGAGACTCAGCTGTGCGTTATCCATCAAATCCGTAATTCCATGAAGTATGTCGCTTCTA
>NZ_JBFRMK010000402.1:0-1622 GCF_041470405.1 Shewanella sp. 10N.286.45.A1 | reverse complement strand
TCGCAAATCGTGCCGACGCCAGGGCAACCGCATGAGTGTTTAGATTTTAACCTCACCAGCAAATCCTGCTATTAATACATTCTCTAAAAAAGATGTTTTCATCCAAGCACGTTTTCTTTTTGTTGGCATACTGACTTTCGTTTTTTCTTTTCTCAGCATATTAAGTGCTGTTTGACGTAGTATTCCCCAGTTTTCAGCGCCATTCTCTTTATAAATCTGACAGGCATCTTCTCTCATCGTTAGATCTAGCACCCAATGCAGACTATTCTCCACAGCCCAATGCTCACGAACAGCTTCAGCGAATTTATCTTCTGTTAATTCTGTTGAACAGATGTAGTAGCGGTACTCTAAGCTCGGCTCTTTCCTGCCGATAGCTCATCGCAATCCCAACCATTTTTAATGACGGCCATTCTGGAAATTCCTTCGCGAGTCCTTTCGCATTTAGGAGCTGACAAGCTCTAGCTTCAAATCTACTGCGGTTTTTTTCTATTTTTAAATTATCGGCTTTGGCGTTTCTAAAATCAGTAAACAGGTTTTGCACCGCTTCATGTAATGACGGTTGATTTCCTTTAACAGCCAACAAATAGTCAGCACCTTGTCCAGTAATCGTTTTAGCTACTTCTTTTTGGCAACCCATTGCATCAATAGAAACTATCGCGCCTTTTATCTCTAATAACTTCAGTAGTTCTGGGATTGCGGTGATTTCATTTGATTTCACATCGGTACTTAGCTGCCCCAGTACCATCTTGTTTTTGCTCGCAAAAGCGTTGACCATGTGAATGGTTGAAAGACGATCATTTCTATCGTATGAGCCTCTTAATGTTTTCCCGTCAATCGCTACAATATCCCCCTTGGATAAACGATTAACTGACTGCTCCACTCTACAAAGCACTGATTAAATTGCTCAGGTTTAATTCTGCTAATAACTCTCGCAATAGTGTCGTCAACGGGGACTCCCGTCTTTAAAAAACCATGCTTTTGAAACCAGTCTAAGTGACCCTCTGCATACTCTTTGATGTCTTTCCATCCTTCTGCACCGGCTATCACGGCACATAAGGTAATAAAAAATATATCAAAAATTGGATAGGTGACTTTAGCTGATTGACGCTTGTCATCGAGTAACTCGAAATGCTTTCTAAAAGAGGTTAGGTTCATTGAGGGCTTCCGCAAAAGGAAGTATATGATCACAAAGTGAGATTTGAGTCAAATTTCATTCTTGTAGGTCAAAAAACGTTCGTAATCTTACCCTGGTTGCTCACGTAGTATGGCTGAGGTAATAATTGGCAAAATGTTTATGCTTCGATATGGGATTTAGATATACGACTAAATGGTCTATTTTGTTCCATAAAAAATAAGACATTCCGGCCCAGGGCGAGATCGCGAACAAATTTCAGCCATTCAAATGGGCAAAGCTTTTCAATTTGGCGGCGTTGTGATCTTATACTCTCTTTTGCTGAGACCCTATCATGAGCCTTCTTTCCCTTACCAAGCACTTCGAAATTATTGAAGACCACCGACAGGCCACCAAAGTTACCTATCCCTTGTTCGATGTGCTGTTTTTAACAGTAGTGGCGGTCATCGGAGGCTGCGAGGGTTGGGAAGATATTGAAGACTTTGGCCAT
>NZ_JBFRMK010000401.1:0-3969 GCF_041470405.1 Shewanella sp. 10N.286.45.A1 | reverse complement strand
ATGCAATTGGTATAATAAGCTCGTTGGATATACCTGTTAAGTCGAGCGCCGTCCCCTTAACGTACGCTGCCATCGGAGTTAGCTCCGCAAATAAGCGCAGAGTTTATCGCTTCGATCATCTCTCGTCTCAATAAGGCATTTCTCTATCCATAAAAATAGGATAGATTGAGTTGTATCAATCGTAATAGAGAATGTATAAACAGATGAAACAAAAGAGCATATTAGTAAAAAGCTACTTTGCTAAAATTGAAACCGATAAGCGTCAGCAGATGTGGGAAGCAAAACCCAAGACCACTGAGTGGGAATATTCTAGCTGCAAAGTGGATTCACAAAGGCTTAATGACGATCTGCAGCAAGCTATTGAGTCTCTTAACGCACAAGGCTATAGAGTGGTGCAAATCACCCCAATCACCTCTGGCGACTTCCACTTTAGCGACCACTTAAGCGACCCACATCTATTGGGCAATGGAGTGACCACCGAGGGCGGCTACGGTTACGGATTTTCCTACACAGACAGCTTAGTCATTTTGGCTGAACAGATAGTATCTGAAATTGAAACTCTCCCTGCAGAAGAGCCTACGATTATGTCAGAGGATGTGATTGTTGTTGATTAACCCTAATTGAGATTAAGTGGTTAAACGTTCTGAAATAAGAACTCTAGTGTAAATGTAATAATGACTTGATGAATACGCTCAGAGACAGCATCTTCTTTGCTCCAGTTATATTCAGGGGTCACTGAGTAAAATAACCAATCACGGGCAAAGTTCTGTCGATAAGTAAAACCTACACTCGCATTTTGAATGTAGTAGTAAGGCTCATCGACACTGTGTATTGCCCCTTGGTAACTAATCGCCTGAGTATTACTAATATATTGATAAAGCTGCACGCTTGATCCCAACTCCCAACCATTTCCGCGGTTCTCGTATTGCGCAGTCCCACTCCAGCGCAGCAGGAAAGTCTCATTAAATGAGTGCTCGACATCCAAACCACTAGACTGTCCGGTAATCTTTTTTTCTTGATAGAGTTTTTGGGTAAAGCGGGCAACGGTATTATCTGAAAACGGATAGGCGTAACGCCACCTAGCTTCAATCTTTGGCTTAAAATTGGCTTGAATATTAAAACTGCTTCGCCCTTTGGCATACCAGTCATAACGCAGACCAACTTCGCGTTCTCGATCTGTATTTGGCGCTTTCGATGCCGCAAAGAGATCATCTTCCTCCGTCGAACCTAAAATGAGTTTAAGACGTTTATTAACACCTGGAAGATTTAGGCGAGCCTTGAAGTTAGCTCTGTATTCAAAACTTTCTTTCTCATAAAACGAGAAGTCGTTGTACCAACGTATGACTGTGCCAGCTCGCGCATCCTCTTCTATACGATCGTCAACAAAGAAGCTATCGAACCAAATCGCGGGCTGGCAAAATTTGGTATTAAGGTAATCAAATGCTCGATCAATTGCCTGGTGTTGTTGCGAGATACTATGACAGGGGTCATCATCTTCCACCTCTATTTGAGGGCTTGCAGTTGGCTGTTTAGTACCTGCTACCTCAGTCTGCTCATCAGAGGGCTGTGTTGATTCCTTTTTTCGCTCAGACGACTGTTCTGCGGCGAATACTGGTACCAATGCCAATAAGCTTACAATAAGAACCGCGACAACGGTTTGGGATGGAGACGACAAGCTATTCGCTCACTGATAAAGAGGGTTGCCCAATAGTAACACTAGCTACATTTAGGCTACAGTGATTTAACTAAAAACAAAGTTTGTAGCGACACAGCTTCGATCCGTGTTTTTAAAACGAAAAAAAGCAGGAATAAAAGAATCTTCCTGCTTAGAAGGGAGCGTTTGCAGCCAACGAGTGGGGTGTAATTGCACCGCTTACACTCGTTGCCGCATTAACTAGAAGAGCTTAATATTTTGCTTGGAAGGTTAACCAAAGCTTATCGGTATCATTTGAGAAGCTATACCCCTCATCAGCACCGCTAAAGCTTGCGTATTTAACGCCTAGGCTGTAGTGCTTCGCAAATGGATAAGTTGCAGCAACACCCCATTCTTTACCCATATCGATATCGCCAAAATCAGAATCGAACTTGTGGTATTTAGCCAATAACTTTAAGCCCGCGACCTTAGCAGTCAAAATAACATGGGCGTCAACAAGACCATTTTCCCAGTTACCTTTACCACCAAATAGGAACTTATCTGTCCAACCGTTAAACGCGTGCAGTGTTGCTAATGGAGTGATAAAGCCAGCTTTACCATCATCAGAGCCTAGTACTTCGTAACCAGCTTTGAAGCCAAAGGCATCTAAATTAATACCTGCGCCCAACTTGTAGTAACTTGCACTGTAGCTAACTGGGTTTTCGCCCGCTTCTGATTGCTGCGCAAACTCCGCTTCGTAGCTCAACTTAAGTGCATCTAGTTTGATGTCACCCGTTGCACGAATACCATAAGTGTCAGTAGAGAAGGCGGCGACATCTTGGTTATCAATTAGGTAGCCGTAACCAGTAATCTTTGCGAAATCTAAACCTGAATAGTTAATGTTAACTAGGTTCGTTTCGTTTTCATGCTCTTCTTTACCTGAAGCTTCAGGGAAAATACGGTTAACTGTAGCAACGTAAGCGTAATATGCAGTCAAGCCTTCGATGGCGGTATTCTTTACCGAAAATGCATCATAAGTTTGTTCATTCTGACGGAAGCCTACACCACCAACAAAACGTTGGTTATCGAGCAAAATGCGTTGACGACCAAATTTAGCTAATGTTTCAGCAGGACCTTTATAACCAATAAAACCTTGGTTAATTTGGGTGTACGCGTAATCTGCAATTAACGGCTCATTTTCTGTTGAGCGAACGTCATCAATTTCCGCTACAGCAAATAGATTATAGATATCACCAGTTTGGTAATTTAAACGGGTGCGTAAAGTCGTTTGGTTTTCTTGATCAACATTGGCAACATCAACATCTTCATAACGAAGACGGAATTGAACTTTAACTTTTGAGTCGTCAATGAATGCTTTCTTAAGAGGGTCAACGGTGTCGGCAGCGACAGCGCTAGAAGCTAAACTTGCAAGTACGGCTAACGTTAGGGCATGGACTTTCATTTATTGTAATCCTTTTGTTTCATCATTCTCACAAAAGGTTATAAAGCTGAAAACAGTTTGAAAACTTGATCCAGAACAATGTTACTAAATGATTACAACCTTGTATCCATAACTGTGAGCAAGATCATTAACACCTACTAATTTAGTAGTACCTATAAATAGGTATTTATTTCATTTTTCTTAAATTTATATTTCTAATTCAGATAAATGCAAAGCAGGTAGACTACTGCCTGGAACTGAAATATGTGGCTGAAAGTACCTTAAAGAGACGATAAACCCGACACTATTTCTACTCATTTATTACATAGCAGGCAACTATAAATGGCCAAATAGCCATTGCTAAATAGGTAAGGTGCTTGCTGTCACACCTCAATGTTATCCAGTTAAATGGTAAAACAGAACCTACCTACTATCACCAAGCATGATTAACACGCTCTGCTGCAGCCATTAATACTTTGCAGTATAAGCACCATGATCTTCACCTTGAAATTAATCCTGCTTTTAGCTTTAATTAACCCGTTAAATCGTATTTATTAATATCTAATTTAAGGGGTTTTTATGTTAGGCGAAGATCATTCTCTGCTCCATGAGTTTCCTGAGTATCAAGCTGTCATTACCAAGCTTTGTCAAAGTGATAGCGCATTTACAAAAGATGCTAAACATTACGATGCACTAGATAAAGAGATCCGTGAGTTAGAACTCAACGGCGCGCCGATAGATGATGAAGCGATGCATCAACTCAAGCATGATCGTGCTGAGTTAAAGGATTCGCTGTATAAGCGATTATCTAAACAGTGAGACTTAACCTATAACAAGCTTACTAATCAAACTTGATGATAAAGGCTAAACAGCAATTGATTAGGGGCTGTTGATC
>NZ_JBFRMK010000400.1:0-3596 GCF_041470405.1 Shewanella sp. 10N.286.45.A1 | reverse complement strand
ATGCAATTGGTATAATAACCACTAAACAGGATTGCTGATATCAACAAACTGATGGATTAATCCAAACTTAGTGGCTAAATGCTTACCTAAAGCTTGGATACCATAGAGTTCAGTATTATGGTGCCCTGCCCCATAATACTGAATACCTTGCTCTACAGCGCAGTGGTAGGTACGTTCAGAAGCTTCACCACTGATAAATGCATCAATGCCAAGCGACGCGGCCAAATCGATATAATCTTGTGCGCCTCCGGTACACCAAGCAATCGTTTCAACCAGGCTAGATTCATCACCAAGGTGTAAACATTCACGTGATAAAGTGTGTGATATTGCGTGAGCTAACTCTTTTGCTTGAACTGGAACACTTAGTTCACCACGCCACACCAATCCCTGCGCATGCCCTTCAATCACCCTCGCATTATCAATTCCGAGCACTTTGCCCAGTTGCGCATTATTGCCCACTTCAGGATGTGCATCTAACGGCAGGTGATAACCAAATAAATTGATATCATTAGTCAGTAAAGCTTTAATCCGTTTCTGCTTCATGCCAACTATAATTTCAGGTTCATTTTTCCAAAAAAAGCCATGGTGAACCAAAATAGCATCCGCATCGAGTTTAATCGCTTCATCAATTAACGCTTGGCAAGCAGTAACACCCGTTACGATGGTTTTTATCTCTTGTTTACCTTCAATTTGTAACCCATTCGGAGCGTAATCCTTAAAATTTGCTACTTGAAGATACTGTGCCAAATACTGGCTTAATTCTGTTCGTGTCATCTGCTCACCCAAAAATAAATCATTTCTATGTCTATATTGTCGCTTTTTCTATTCAAACAAGCCAACACAAGTTCAAATCAACCCTTATTCGACTACAAAAATCGAAGATGACTTTAATAACACAATCAACCTCGTCCAAATAGCACCTACTTTGACTCACTTAATCGCTATGAAATGTCTAAATCATCATATAAATGAAGCCATTTGTGGTGAAAATTGGACTTTTTGGTGCATTAAACGATAAAATCATGCCAAACCTTCATGTAACACACAAAAACAAACAGGTTATTACTATGTCAAAACTGACCAAAGAAGAGGTTATCAGCACACTTGAGGCTGCACTTGCAAAGCAAGAAGGCCAAGCTGTTAAAATTGAACAGAAAGGTAGCTGGTACAAAATCGATGGCGGTAAATCATTACGCTTCAGCGATTTAGAAGCGATGCTAGTTGAAATCGGTGGCGATAGCGCCCCTGTTACAGCTAAAGCCGAGAAAAAAGTAGCAGCGAAACCTGCCGCTAAAAAAGCCCCAGCTAAAAAGGCTGCTAAGCCTGCGTCAAACAATGGTGGCAAAACACCAAAAGAACTTTGGCGTGAAAAATTAGCCGGTAAAGGTCAACTACCTCGCGGCTTCTAAGATATTCGTTTAAGCAATCAACGCTTCTCGTTTTTGCTTAGTTTGTAGAAGTGCTAACCAAAGCTCTCATACAAGCACACATATCGAAACTAAAACTCCGTTACTGATGAAGTAACGGAGTTTTTTATTATCTAATTAAGGCAAACGATAGCGATAGCCCTAGTTAAAGCCTAGTGCGTATACACTTGTCGTGCCGCTGACTTCATTTCCAATAACCAACAACGGTTCGGACGTTGGGCTATTTTCAGCACTGATGAACTTCATCCCTTCAGGACCTAGATCTCCAGCCAGGCTGGCATCCCCTTCGACGTCACCACTATCGGTATTAATTTCAAAATCGGTATCAAAATCACGATTAATAATATAGTCGACAAAGCTCACGGCAAAGGGATTCGTAATATTGTAAATCATCACCCCACCAGTACGCTCTAATCCTATAAAAGCATAATATTGTTCAGCTATCTTGCCAATAGCTAGCGCTTCCGGCTCGCCCGCTTTATCATCACTGCGGCTATCACCTTTATTCTCGTCGTTATTGTTGTTGAAGTTTGAACCCAGCACCGCAGCGGTTATCCGTGAAAAGTCAGAGCCACTATCAAACACTTGGTTACCGTTTTCGTCCCAAATGGAGAAAGAGCGGGCCCCGTAACTCACTATTTGATCAACATCGCCATCATTATCAATATCACCCAAACTCGTTGTTACCTTTAATCGACCGAGTTGAGATTTATCCTTTGCTGCAAGTAGCTGTGGATGTGCGGCATCCAAGAGTAAGTCTTGTGCTCTCGCTTCTTCAGAAAAGCCATCATAGTCTCTTGCATCACCTTCATTTGCAGTAACGATAAAATTACTACTCTGCCACTGATAACTACTAATGGTGTCAGGTTGATACATACCATAAACCTCAGCATAGGCATTAAAGTGAACTTTGCCGTCTTTATCACTCGCATCAATTCGATTTTCATATAAACCGTAGTCCTTAAGGCCAAGAGGTAAAATGGCTGTGATCTCCTTGCTATTAAGATCTAACACAGCAATGGCATTGTTCTCTTGTAATGATACGTACGCTTTTAAATTATCTTCGCTTATTGCGATGTACTCAGGCTCCAGATCTTGAGCAACCGATGCATTGGGCCCATTAATTTTAATCTTAGGATCAAGTTCATTAGCCCGAATTCCATCAAGATTAAAGTCAGCAAAGCCTATATTAGTTGAGGAGGTTGCAGGTACACTGTCTGTGATTGTTATCAACGACAAGCTACCTTCTGGATCAACTGTATAATCCCCGTTGGGTTCCCCCTCATTTGCAACAACCAAGAGCGAACCATCTTTATTAAAAGTTAGATTATCTGGCAGCGCACCAACTTCTACAGCATGAAGATAAAGCGCTTCGCCAGCATTATTGATTCGATAAAAAGCAACCACGCCATTGCCTTGTTTGCTATTACCCAGAGTATCTGCTCGCTCTATCGCTACAGCTAACAAATCTTGATAAATACTTAGACTATTAACACCACCTAAACCTGTAAGGTTAACGTCAGTAACTATATCGATATCGGAAGTTTTTGCTATGTTATCTAACGCTATTGCACCACTACCGGTGACAGCATCATCAAGCGAAATGTCCGCTGCATTTAACACATCCACTCTGCCACTTTTAGCATTAATCACAAAAATCTGTTTTGAACCAGTATGAAAGTCTACAATTTCAGCCGCACTTAGCCCGTAAATACCGCTTTGATAACGTCCGACTAGCTGTGCGCTTAATTGAGTCGTTTTTCCGTTACAAATAACTTGCGACTGTTCATCATCAATCTCACTGCTATCAAGTTCGCCATTAGCATTTAGATCTAAACCTGTTTGCAATAACTTACCTCCCATAGCACATTGCTCACTACCAATATCTAGTGATGTGATATCCACCAGTGTATCTCGACCATTGTCGCCTGCTAATCCATCAGTGCCATCATCTGCACACGCTGACAAAAGCAGTGCGGAAATTAACAAAGATAGTGCTTTGTTCCGTTTATTCATCGACTTCCCTTTTGATCCTGAGTGCGCCTTTCGCTAAAGGCGAGACAATAAAAGTGCTTAACCTAAGGTTTTAAAAAGTCGCTGAGATGACAGAAACAAAACAGTTTAATGACGAAGGGCCGCCGATCTTTGAAGGTTGTTTTTGCCGCAGTT
>NZ_JBFRMK010000399.1:0-6855 GCF_041470405.1 Shewanella sp. 10N.286.45.A1 | reverse complement strand
TTCGCCGAAAGAGACGCCGAGCAGCAATGGATTCGACCTATTTGGAAAAACTAATAAATGCTTGAAAAACATTCACGCTCTTACCCTGGTCTTAGCTCAGAGTGTAATGTACAAAAGCCGCTCAAAAATAAGCGGCCTTGATGATATGTCTACGTGTTCCAAGGGTTCGGAGGTAGCTTATTACTGCTATCGCGAACGTTATTTTTGGACTTGCTGTTAGCGCTTTTATTATCATTGCGCTTGTTAGATGATGAAGAGCCTAAGCTAGGTTTGGATTTCGACTGTTCACTGTCCTTGCTTTTGTCTGTCATCTTTTTAAATTTAGGCTTAAAGTTCAACACTGATATCGGTACCTCTTTTCGAGGAGCAAAACCTTCAATTTCCCTTCTTTCAAGCAGGTACCCAAGGCGACTTTCAATCATGCATAAGTTTTTGAAATCATCTTTAGAAACTAAAGATACCGCTTCACCGTTGGCTCCAGCACGACCTGTTCGACCAATGCGGTGAATATAGTCATCCGCGGGATAGGGAAGGTCATAGTTAATGACTAAAGGTAATTCATCGATATCGAGGCCTCGAGCAGCAACTCCTGTGGCTATTAATAATCCAATTTCTCCAGCCTTAAAGTCTGCTAGGATCTTTTCTCTAACCTCTTGGCTTCTGCCACCATGGATACACTCGGCAATAATGCCACGCTTTTCGAGCTGGCTTACAAGCTTTGCCGCACCTTGCTTGGTTTCAATAAAGATCAGCGCCTGCTGCCAACTGTTTTCCTTAATCAGGTGGCTTAATAGCGCCGATTTCTTATCTTTATCTACAGTGGTTAGCCATTGTTCAATTTTAGGCTTGGAATCAGTATTGGCGATAACTGATATTTCAACAGGTTTATCAATCGCTGTTTTGGCTAAGGCTTTCACTTGATGTGATAGGGTTGCTGAAAACAGTAAGCTCTGTCTGTCTGTTGGCAGCTTATCCATGATCTTATCGATATCTTCGATAAAGCCCATATCGAGCATTCTATCGGCTTCATCAAGCACCAGAATATCTAACTCATCAAAATGAATCGCTCGCTGGGTATACATGTCCAGCAGACGACCTGGTGTAGCGACTAAGATGTCCACTCCATCTAGTAGACGTTGGCGTTGCGGCTTGGCATCTACGCCACCATACATAGCCATTGAAGTCAGCGCTAAATGCTTACCATAAAGTGCTATGTTGGCTTCTACTTGCACCGCAAGCTCGCGAGTGGGGGTTAAGATTAACGCTCTAATTCGCTTTTTACGTTGGGTTTGCGATTGACTAAGGAGCTGTAGGATAGGTAATACAAAGCTTGCCGTTTTACCTGTACCTGTTTGTGCTGCGGCGATCAGATTTCGGCCGCTTAAGATCACCGGAATGCTCTTGGCTTGGATTGGAGTGGGGCTGGTGTAACCTTGTTCGGCTACAGCGGTAACGATTGGATTGCTTAATCCAAGCTTAGAAAACGGCATGGTGAGTCTCAGTTATCAGTTGTGATATTGCATATTGCAGGTATAAGCGCCGAGGTATCACGGTCGCTGCAATAGATTATAACAGTATGTAGCTATAATCGGGTGATATTGTTGTTATGCATGCCGGCTATTTCATGGTGACTTTGCCACCAACAAATTTATAGGCAGGAGCTCCGCGAATGATTGTCTCTCTGGCAAACTCCTGGCCGCATTTCGGGCAACTACAAGTTGCTGTGGTGTAGTCGGTGACAATACGTTCCTTAAAGCACTTTACTAATGCCCCTTTGCCGCCTTTTCGGTATTTAAAGAGGATGGCTTTGCATTTTGCGCAAAATATTTCGACAGTTTGCGTCGGCCCTTTTTTATTGGGTTTTGCCATGGTTTAACTTTACTGTTTTATGTTACTGATAATTTTGCCATATCAAGCAGAGTGCTGTCGTTGTTTAATTATTCAAACTATTGTATGAATAGTTGAAAATGGCTATTTAACAAATTGGCAACCCAGTTTATGATGTTTACGGCACCGAACTTTTATAAATGTATTATAGGTAAGTGAATGATAAAAATAATAAAAATATCAGCCGTGACGTTACTATCCATCGTATTTGTATCTGCAGTGTCAGTATACCTATTATTGTTTATGAGCTTGCCAAAGTTAGATGCATCGATTGATAGTGACGCAATCAGTAATAGCATCACTATTGAGCGAGACCGCTTAGGCACGGCGGTCGTTACCGCTGATAGCCGTCAAGATGCTGCTTATGGCTTAGGTTACGCCCACGGGCAGGACAGATTTTTTCAAATGGATCTACTGAGACGAAACTCTGCGGGAGAGCTATCAGAGATATTTGGAGAGAAGGCTTTGCCGCTGGACAAAAGCCGTCGTTTTCACCAATTAAGAAAGCGAGCCAATGGTATTGTTGCTACATTACCAAAGGAACATTTGGCGCTTTTGCAAAGTTACGCTCAAGGGGTAAATGATGCTGTTGATGCTCAAGCAATAAATAGTTTTGAATACCTGGTTACCGGCGCAAAACCACGGGCTTGGGAACCAGCAGATAGCTTACTAGTGATCTACAGCATGTACTTAGATCTGCAAGGCAATACTATTAAGCGTGATCTAACTCTTACCTATATTCAATCGATATTTGGCGTGCAGATGCTGGATTTCATTATTCAACCTAGCCGCTATCAAGCTGCGCTAGATGGCAGCCTAATTGCTTTAAAACAACCTGTCATCCCGTTGATGTCATCTCAGTATGTTGCTCAGGCCAAAACCAAGTCGATAACTGAAACATTGGATATTGGCAGTAATAATTGGGCAGTTACGGGAGCGTTAACTGAAAATGGTCAGGCAATGCTCTCTGATGATATGCACTTATCGTTTGCTGTGCCTATCATTTGGTACCGTGCCCAGCTTAACTACTCACAAAGTGATGAGGATATCAGTATTACTGGCGTATCACTGCCTGGTGCTCCAGCCATCGTGGTGGGCAGTAATGGTCATGTGGCTTGGGGCTTTACCAACGCCTACATCGATACTGCTGATTGGATTGCAATAGAGAATAGTTCAGATCTGACATTCGAAAATGAACAGATTTTACTGCCTGATTCTTCCGTTGATTATAAGATTATGATGTCTGAGTATGGACCCGTGAAAGGAACATTAGCACAGCATTATGCACTGTCTTGGGTCGGGCACCGCGATTATGCGGTAGATATGTCGTTAATTGAGTTGGACAAGGTAAAAGATGTACAGCAAGCGATAACAATTGCTAGCAACATGGGGATCCCAATTCAAAACATGATGCTTGTTGATACTGCAGGTAATGCTGCTTGGAAACCTGCCGGCGCTTTTCCATCAAGAACAAATCCAAGCGATGTTGCAATCAAAGAGTCAGACTATCAAGCCGAGAACTGGCTTATTGATCATGCGCAGTTGCCAGAAATGGTTAACCCTAAAAGCTATCGATTGTGGTCTGGCAATTCCCGGGTTGTGTCAACAAAGCAACATGAAGCGCTAGGAGATGGTGGCTATGCCCTTGGTGCGCGCAGCTCACAGATCCGAGACCGTCTCTTTGCTGGAAATAACTTTTCTGTTGATGATTTCTACCAGTTACAGTTAGATAATGAAGCTCGTTTTTTAGCGCCTTGGCATCAGCAATTAGTGGCCCTTTTAAGCACTCAGCCAAAGCGCTTTGCTAAGGACATCGCTTACTTAAATAATTGGCAAGCATGCGCCTGTAGTGATTCCGTTGGATATACTTTGGTAAGACAATATCGGCAGCGACTTATTGATAGCGCTTTTGCACCGCTTGAAACGCAGCTAGGTTTGTCTTCGCAAAGCTTGTCGCCAGTTAAACGCTATTTGGAGCCTGCTATTTGGCAACTGATAGAGGCTAAGCCTGCATCTTGGTTACCGAGTCAATTTGCTGATTGGTCGGAGTTTATGCTCAGCAGTTACCAACAAAGTAAGCAGCAACTATTGGCCAATTATAGTAAAGACGATGATATGGATGATTTAGCATGGGGGCTCGTTAATCAACTAAAAGTACAGCACCCTTTCTCTAAACAGATCCCGATATTAAGCGCACTGCTTGATATGCCAGTCGTTAACGGTTTTGGTGATAGCTATATGCCAGCCGTTCAAGGAGCTTCATTTGGCGCATCGCAGCGATTTATTGTGCAAGCTGGCGATGAGGAAAATGGCGTGTTAACCATACCTGGTGGCCAATCAGGACATCCATTATCCGATTTCTATCGGTCAGGGTTTGCCGAGTATGCTGCTCAGCAACATACACCTTTATTGCCTGGTAAATTATTGCATCGAATAGAGGTAAGCGCTCAATAGCTGATAAGGCTTTTTAGCAGGATTAAGGGCACTTTTTGCCTTTAATCGACATATTTGTGAACTTTTATTCGCAATTTTTTAGGAGTCAAAAAGCAGAGGTAACGCTGAATAATTAGTCTGTGATGGCAGATTTATTTGTTAATTGCACTTTAACTGATTATTTATTCTATTTTTTGCGGCTGTTTAATTTTAGAACGTCAATTCACTAGCCAGCTCACTAGCTTAGACGCTAAACAATCTGCTTTATCTTTGTTAGTATCCGATACAAATAATTACACCTATGAATAATTACTCAATGAATCTAGCTAGATATGTTGTTAGTGTGGGGCTGCTAAGCTTATCTGCATGTCAAAAAGATCTTACTTTTCAGATCGTATTAGCAGCTGAAAGTACACGCTTTAGTGCTGACACTCAACAGGAGTCAGTGGCTTGTGATATTGGTATCTATGCAATCAATGAGATGGATTTTGGTGTAAAGGTTGCTCCTGAGTTGACTATATTTACTGATGATGAAAAGTACACCATGCGGATAAAGTCATGGGGTGATGACTGGGATTACTTGGTGGCTAAAGATGGTGATGAGGGAAGTAAGCATGGCTTATGCTTCAAAGAGGTGAACCAAAAATCTTTTAGCTGTGATGAGGTCATGTCAGCCTTAAGAAATGAGCACTATAAGTTGACCCTCAACCGCTGTGAAAAACTCGATCAATCTCAATTGGATTGTAATATTGATGTGGAGTTAGCCCAGGAGGGGATTAGATTTAAAAAAGATGAAAAGTTGACTCGTCTTTAATTCTCTCGTTATGACTTCTATTTAAACGATGTTAGTGTCAATTATGAGATCCATAAGAGAGAATGCTACTTATTTACTTCGCCCTTTGTTTAGCCTCACCTATAATGACTTTACCTCTTCTTAGAACCTTGATATTGCGTGCAAAAATATATTTTATTATTGAACACTTGTGGCCTAATACTTTTTTTTCATGCTGTTGCAGCAGCCAGCGAAGCAGAGTTTAAGCCAAGCCACTGGGGACAGTTTACCTTTGAAAATGATGCATTCGGCGTACTTGAGCCTACTGATGATGGTTACAGCAATGGTGTGGGGTATGCGTGGGGTGACTCTGCTGTTCAAGGGTTTGATGATATTGATATGCCTGCTTGGATCCGTGCCGCGAGTGGTTGGAGTTTTATAAACCAAGGCATTAACGGGCAGTACAGCATTAGTTATGCCATCTTACAAGGCATGTTTACTCCGTCAGACTTAGATACCGAACAGTTGCTTATTGACGATAGGCCTTATGCTGGCGTGTTGTTATGGCAAGCTAAATTACGTCAATATGATGACAATGTCGCCACGAGCCTTGCACTTAATTTGGGAGTCGTTGGCCCAGCCTCATTAGCCCAACAAACTCAAAGTATGATTCACGCGGTTATTGATGCTAGAGATCCTCAAGGTTGGGATAACCAACTTGAAAACGAAGCTGTGTTTCGCATTGAGTCAGAATACTTACATCGCTTTGGTCACTTAGCGCTGACAGATAATGTGGCTACAGATGTGAGTTTTTACAGTCAAGCTGGACTGGGGAATTTAAGTACTGATGCTGGCTTCGGTTTAACATTTAGGATCGGCAGTGGCCTTGATGAAACCTACGCCAGTATTAATCCAACCGCATCGCATAGTGCTAACCCCTATGCCTATATGTCTGATAAAGATTTTAACTGGATGTTGTTTTTTTCAGCTTATGGTGGCTATGTGCTAAATGATATTACGCTTGATGGTAATACTTTCAAAGATAGCCACTCTGTTGAATTGATCAATGAGCAAGGTCAATTGAGTATGGGGTTTGCCATGCGGTGGGGGAGTTGGGGGATCTTATTTTCAACGCTGCGCGGTAGCGACCATTTCGAAGGGCAAATATCTGACACCAACTATGGCGCTGCAAGCATAAGCTATCATTATTAATATCTAGACGCATTAACCTAGAATGGTAATACTAGTTTTAGTTTTTTGTAACTGGTTGATTTGGTTGGGGAATGTGGGTTTTTTTGGATGTTGCTGTTTAAGTTCAGCTTGAAACCGTGAACCTGTGACAAAAGTCCATTAGACTGCCAATTGACACAGTGCCTTCAGGTAGAGCGGATATAGTAATAATCTATTGCAGAAAGTAATCTGTTATTATTGAGCCCTTATTATTTTTCAATTGTCCTAATGTATGCCAATTGAACGTGATTTAGCGCCGAAACAACAGCGCAGTTTAGATACTCAAAGAATATTACAAGCATTACACAGCTGCTTGGCTGATAAATTCTTCGAACATATTAGTGTTAAAGATATCGCTGATGTTGCAGGAGTTTCAGTAGGGACTTTCTATCGCCAAAATAATCACTAGAAATAATCACTAGCCAGCAAATAATCACTAGCCAGCCATTGATAGAAATAATCACTAGCCAGCCATTGATCAAATAATCACTAGCCAGCCATTGATAATCAACAACATAACGAGCTAGGAGCTA
>NZ_JBFRMK010000398.1:0-3716 GCF_041470405.1 Shewanella sp. 10N.286.45.A1 | reverse complement strand
GAATGGTCAAACCTTTAATGCAATTGGTATTATTGCCCGCTATTCTAGCAGCCTATGTCGCAATTAAAAGTGTAATTAAAAAAGGCAATAAAAAACCCAGCAAAAGCTGGGTCTTTTCGAACGGTAAACAGTTTATTTTACATACAAGGTTGTACTACCATTTTCGCTGCATCAGTGCCAACAACCAAACCTAAGAAGATAGTTGGGCTAACAGCATCTGGTAAACCAGCACTGTATGAGAAGAATGCAGCTTGTGTTTGCATCTCTACCGTAGCCACATCTTCAAGTCCATCAGTAACCCCGTCAATTGGGCTTGGGTCAATAATTGAACTGTGATGCCCTTTAGTAAATCTAACAACACCAGAACCAACTGTCGTTGAATCTACGCAGGCAAGGCCTAAGTTTTCAATCAATGGCTCAGTGCCAGAAATTGGGAAGCCTGGCACACGATTAGGCAGAACTTGGTCTGGCAAGCTGTTTGCACCGTCACCAACCACTTCAATTAAGTGAATAGGCAAGCCAGTAGCTTTAAGCATTGCGGCATGGTTAATCGGGTCTGCGCTATCAACCGCGGTTTGCACTGCAAAGGCAAATGTCGGCAAGAAGGCGTCATAAACCGACTTAACGAGTGCATCGTATTCAGGCGTACCGACTTCGTAGCCAAGATCTTTATTTGCTTCTTCAACTAACTCAAGGAAAGCATCAGTTGTGACGATGTTGTCAAATAACAATGGACCAAAAGTCGCAGAGCCAATAAAGGTTCCTGCAAAGCCGCCTGATGGTGCAACAAGCGAAGCTGCATTAAGCGCATAAACTGAACTCAGGTCGGCACCGCTTGGGTGCGTAAGTCCTGTGCTTGCATAAGTCGCAAAATCAGTACCGACGATAGCACCAAGACTCAAACCTTGAGCACTGATTTGGTTGTTATCAAATACCTGTGGTGCGTTTAGCGCTGCAAGTTGTCCTGCGTAACCTGTCAGGGCGGCACGAACAGCTAAGTGATCGAAGGTCGCTTGACGGAAGTTGTCACGCACGCTCAAAGTACTAGCAATGTTAATAAAGGCTAAAGGATTACCCAGAGAGAATAGAGTGTCGTCGCCCACTACCGCGCCAAAAGCAGGATCTGATGCCGATACAGTATATGCCCCAGGAACAATTAAGCCCTTTCCAAATGAGCGAGCACCGTGCAACGGCATGTCAATCGCCACAGTTGCCACACCTAGCTCACCATATGTACCTGCATAAGCGAAGGCCATCTCTTTACCGCCACCAAGACCATGCATCGCCATAGTTGTTGGCCAACCTGTTGCGGGTGCAGGTGCAAAGTTAGGTACAGTCATCTGTACAGGAACTAACTCATAATTTTTAATCTGTGGGATAGGGTTAAACTTAGTTAAATGACGCGCCTTATCAGCAGGTGTGCCATCATCTAAATTCCAAAGCTTGCCTGCTAGCATGGTTGGGTCGCTCAATGCCGCAATAGGATCTTCAATACCGTTGGCAATGGCTTGAGTAAAGTAATTCTCTTGGCTCAAGGTACCCATTTGTAATGCAAGCAATACCGATACCGGGCTATCATAAGCCGCTTTCCACATACCATTAATGGTTGGATTGCCATCAGCGTCTAAACACTCGGTAGAAGAACAATCACCATAGACAGGTAATTTCAGTTCTGCTTTCCATAGGTTAACTTTACTAGCACCTTCATAAGCAGGATGCTGTGGCGGCATCATTAATGCCTGTGCCAACGTGTAACCTGTATCTGTAGGTGGCATTGTAAACTCTGGTTGGTAGCCAGGTTGGCCAGCAATTAGCAGTTTTGAAACCTCATAAACATCCGCAACTGACTGCGTGGTAAACAAACCAGAATAACTGACTGACTCAGCATCTGGACCGCCCACTGCAGCCATACCTTTTTCATAGCTATTGACTGCCGCTTGCAGCAATAATTGCTCAGGTGTTTCTAAAGGCTTTGTGTCGATATCCAATTTTAGCAATGAGTAGGTCGATGACGGTGCGATTGCGCGACCAGCTGAATCTTGGACAAGGTTGGTTGTCGCATAAATATAAGATTGCTTAGCCTTTAAAGGTTTAAGCGGTACGATAACGACGCTATTCCCAGAGGTCGTGGTAATAAAGTCAACGCCAAATTGTAGCTCTTCACCCACTTTACAAGCAGAAACATCTGGTGCACTGGTACACTCAGGATCTGATGATAACGCCCCACCGACAGTGGCTTCAAACATTCTCACCGCGCCAGGCTGTTCAACCGATGTCTTACTCAAAGTTAATACCGTACCGTCATTATCGGTAGCGGGAGCAACCGCAATAGAAATAGGCGCTGTTGTTGACCAACCGTCTAATGCACCAAGCGCCATTGAGGGGTCAGTGTAGTCACTGCTGCCATCAGCCGCTTCATCAGGAATATTCAATGTGCCATCGAGTGTGCCACTAAAAAGAATGTCATTTGGCAGTGGTAGTTCGCCTCCAGCAGGATCAAAAACGATAACTGATTGAGGGACCAATGGTTCCGTTTTGTCGACTAATTCGTTATAACTGTCTTCACTACAAGCGGTGAGACCCAATGCAGATGTGATTGCGACACCTAAAAAGAGCTTTTTCATCTTTTTTCCCCAAATCTTGTTGTAATAATTTTGTTTTCTCTTAGAAATTGGTCACAATAGTCAGCAATGTATGACCAATAGGGCTTATTGTTAGCCCTTAACTCAGTCCAAGTTAACGTAAAATTATTGACTTAGCTACATTTTTGTCACATTGCGCTAGCGAATAACTGGGTAAAAATTAATCGTTTGTTTTAAACAGCTGTTTACCATATCAGCGACTCTAGAAGTGACGGGCGTTTGAGCTCAGAGGAAGTATTAACTCATGTTGGAATATCAAGCTGCAAAAGATTTACTTAATGGTAAAGTTATATTGGTAACAGGTGCTGGTGATGGCATAGGAAAGACTGCAGCGCTAACATACGCGCAGCACGGTGCTACGGTGATTCTTTTAGGTAAGACAGTTAAAAAACTTGAAGCCGTTTATGACCAAATTGAGCAAGCAGGTTATCCAAAACCTGCGATTGTCCCACTCGATTTGAAAGGTGCCACAGAACAAAACTACCTCGATATGGCAGAAACCATAGAAGAGCAATTTGGGCATTTAGATGGATTACTGCATAACGCGAGTATGTTAGGTGTGTTAGGTCCGTTTGAACATATCACTATGAGTTCAGTTGAAGAGGTGTTCAAAGTTAACGTTATTGCTGAAATAATGTTAACAAAAGCATTGTTACCAGTAATGCGTAAGTCTGAAAGCGCTTCTCTTGTTTTCACTTCAAGCAGTGTTGGTCGCCAAGCCCGCTCATTCTGGGGCGAATATGCAATGTCTAAATTTGCAACGGAAGGCATGATGCAAGCTATCGCACACGAGTACGAAGGCAGCAATATTCGAACCAACAGCATTAACCCAGGCGCTACTCGCACCGGTATGCGCGCTAATGCTTATCCTGCAGAAAACCCACAGTTGCTCAAAAAACCTGAAGAGATCATGCCAACGTACCTTTACCTAATGGGTAATGATTCAGCAGATATCAATGGCCAACAGCTTAATGCTCAATAATCATTAATACCAATTGCATTAAAAGTTTGACCATTCAGCGGGAATTCAAAACGCTGTAGGCAAGTAGTGGAATTTGAGCTAATAGTTATTCT
>NZ_JBFRMK010000397.1:0-1324 GCF_041470405.1 Shewanella sp. 10N.286.45.A1 | reverse complement strand
TTAAAGCGGGACTGCTAACAGTTTGCTCGGTTTCGCTTCGCTTCACATTTTAGCAAACTATTAATCAGCCCCTTAAATGGGCGTTAGGCATTCAATGAAATATCTGCTCATATCACTGTTAATTTTCATATCTGTGACTTCACATAGTGGTGAGTTAGAGAAAGATCTATTGATATCAATTACCGATAATAATATTGAGCAGTTTCAAAAACTTTTGGTGTTAGGTGCAAATCCAAATTATAGAGACGACAATGCTAAACCAAGTACAAGACCTGTGGTTATGGAACTTGCGGCAATTCATGATGACTCAATATACCTTGAACTAGCAATAAAGCATGGAGGTCACCCTGACGCCTTAGATGGTTACAAAAGTAAAACTATTTTGTTTGAATCTTCGAAGCACTCAAAACTCAATAATGTTAAAGTTTTAATTAAATCGGGTGCTAAAATCAATTCACTAGATGGTAATAATAGTACACCTTTGCATATTGCTATTTCCGTAAAAAATTATGACATCGCTTACTATTTAATTAAAAGTGGCGCTTCACTAAGTTTACAAAATAAGTGGGGATACACACCAATTGATATATTAAATAAATTTGGTGACGCAGGTGTCAAAAAAGACAGCAGCCAATATCAATGGTACTTAAAAGTAATTAAACTGGTTGGTGTTTAAAATGCCTAACAAGCTAATTAATAAGGACAAAAAACAGTTGGCTGTTTTCGTTCCTCAACATTTTAGCCAACAATTTTTTGCCCATTATTAGGGCGTTATAAGGCGTGAACTAGTATGGATAAACAGTCTAGGATGGAGCTTCGAAGAAAAGCTGGTTATAGAACCTTACCTAAACCTCAGGAAAAAGTCTTAGGTCCTGAATACTCCATGTCTTTTGCATGTTTAAATTGCAAAACTTCAAACATGCGGCACTTTTTTGAAGCTCCGTGTGATTACCCTGATAGTATGGAATGTCCCATCTGCAAAGGTGTAGCATTTAATTTCGGAAGGCACTTCAAACCACCTAAAAAATCGGATAATGCTCAATGGAAAAAAATTGAATATCTTGTTGAACATGGGTTTGTTTTCCAAACTATTTACGAGCAAAGAGAAGACTCTGGCTACTATAAAGTTAGTTATTCAAAAACATTAGCTGAGGCTAAAGATTTTGTTGTAAAACATAAAGACAAGGCTGTGCAAACCGCCTTATAACGTATAAGGATAGGCCGCGCGCAGCCGCGTCCTTATCCCAAGTGTTGAACAAGCCCGAGTGATACCTTTATATAGTTAATATCGACGTAAGAGTTTACGCTTTTTAGGTGGGTGCTA
>NZ_JBFRMK010000396.1:0-9523 GCF_041470405.1 Shewanella sp. 10N.286.45.A1 | reverse complement strand
CCAAGAAACGCGGTCCTTTGGGGGGCGATTCAATGCTGCTATTACGGTGTTATGAGCTTTTAACTTAGCTAGTTAAGCTTCATCGCCCAAGCCTTGTACTAAAAGTATTATTCCTTACGGTAAAGAATCGAACAAAAACTAAGCTCGAAAAGTCAACAGTCCCTAATTAATTTATACTCGCTTGGGTTGAAGGATATTTAGAAGCAGAGCTAAGGCTCTGCTTTTTTGTGGTTGTATTTCGTTCAAGCTATTCTTTTTCTAAAATAATTTGTAATATTTTTGTTGCTTTGCCTTTCTCTTTTCCAGATCAGCTTATTTATCACTATCGCTTGAAATGGAATAGAAACAATATGGATGTCATCACTAGAATTTTCGCAGTAGCGCTGTTTGCATTGTGCTCTTTAGGTGCGCTGTTAATGCAGACTTCAACACGGGTATTTGCTGCAGAACCTGCCGATGTGGCGTTAAGCACAAAAGTGCATATCAAGGTAGTCGATGCCAACGCGCGCGCGATGGATAACATGGTTGTTTATCTGCAAGCAAAAAACATAGATGATGCCAGTAGCGCTGATAAGACACAGAAAGCTGCACAAGAATTGGCAATTCCAGTTGAAGTCCATCAAAAAGATAAACAGTTCACCCCATACATTACCGTGGTTCAAAAAGGCCACGAGCTGCAGTTTGTTAACGATGATGATATAACCCACCATATTTATTCTGCAATTGGCCCCAAGCGCTTTTCGTTTAAACTACGCCAAGATGATGCCACTAAAACCATGGTTTTTGACAAAATAGGCCAGATCTCGATGGGATGTAATATCCACGATTGGATGAGCGGTCATATCTTGGTGGTCGATACGCCATATTTCTCCGCTACAGGCGTAAACGGCACTGCAGAGCTTAATGGTATTCCTGCTGGAGAGTACGAACTGATTGTGTGGCACCCGCAGCTCAATAGTCCAAGTCATCGTCAAGTCTTTACGATCCACAAAAATGATAAACCGTTAGTTTTTACTGCAACGCTCAATGCCGAAATGGGGCAAATTCCCGAGCAAAAAAGCCTTGATGACTTTGAGTTTTTGGAAGGCTACGAATGAAAAGCGGGTTCTTTAGGCAAATGAATCGATTGCAGATCCGTATTTTCGCTTTTTTTATGTTGCTGTTATTTGCGGTGCAGATGATTTCGTTTGTGATCACTTACAACAATAATCAACGCCTAGCAGCACAGCAGCTTACAAATCAGTTGGAAGTGGCGCAGTTAGTCTTTAAGTCAGAATACGACAATCGTAACTACTATTTATCAGCTTTCGCTGAAACCGCAGCCAAAGACTTTGGCTTAAAAGATATATTTATTGATGGTGATAGTCGTAGTTTTCTAGTCGCACTCAATAACCACCGCAAACGTATTAACGCTGACTTGGCCATAGCGGTTGCAGCCGATGGCAAAGTTATCGGGCAGTTGATAAACCAATACAACAAAGCGGGTGTGAAAAAGGTGCGCTTAGGTCCAGAGCAAAACCAAACCTTTCGTTATGCGCTAGACAGTGCTTTTCAGCAAATAGACTCGCTGTACGCGTTAGATAGCAGCGTTTACCAAATTAAGTTTGCGCCGCTAACCAGTGGTGGCAACACAGTGATTGGTTGGGTCGGCTTTGGTTTTGTCATTGATGAAGCGCTTGCGGGAACCTTGCAGCAATTGACTGGGCTTAATACGGGTTTTTTGTTAACAGAAAAAGGCGCACCAAGCCGATTTTTAGTGAGTGGTCAATCGACTATGGCAGCGAAAGATAGCGCAGCAGTGTTGCGGTTTGTCGAAAGCGACTTAGACAACACTGACTATCTGCTGTGGCAGCAATACCTCGGTACTATGGCTGAACAGCATTTGCATGCTTACATGTACCAACCTCGATCTGACCTTTTACAATCTTTTCAAAAACAGTGGTTGTGGCAGCTAGGACTCATTTTATTGATGCTGCCTTTATCGATGTTACTGGCCTTTATGATCTCCGGCAGCGTCACTAAACCGATAAAAAAACTGGTGGAGCAGGCGAGGTATATTGCTAAAGGTAATTATCATAGCAAAGTATCAGTTGGTAGCAGTGTCGAGATGATGCAACTCGCCGAAGAGTTTACCGTGATGCAGCAAGCGATCCTGAGTCGAGAAAGCAAAATTGCTTTTCAAGCCTACCATGACCCTTTGACAAATCTTGCCAATCGTAATGAGCTGGAGCGGGTCACCGCAGGCTGGTTTGAGTCGCAGCAGAATGTGGCTATCTGCTTGATAAATATTCGCCGTATTACCGAAGTCAATGTCACCTTAGGCCACGTCGTTGGTGATGAAGTGATTAAAGAGGTAGGGCGCCGACTAACTGCCATGACCGGTATCGATTTAGTGTGTCGCTTATCGGCTGATGAATATGTGTTAGCTTTTAAAAATCTCGATGCTAAATCGCTTAAAGAGGTACTGCAGCAATTACAACGCAATATTGAGCGAGAGTACCTTTATCAAGATATCAACTTGCATCTGCAAGTCACCGTTGGCACCGCATTTTATTACCCGCCAGCGGATTTAGTCACCCTACTTAGACAAGCCGATACTGCATTACATCATGCTAAAAAACACAAACTTGACGACCAAGTGTATGACGCACGAATTGATATTAATACCTTGGAGCGCCTACAACTGATCAATGAGTTAAAATCGGCCATTCAGCATGATGAGTTGGTTCTTTTCTACCAACCTAAGCTCGATCTCGCTTTAGATAAAGTCACTCACGTTGAAGCCCTTGTACGCTGGTTGCATCCCGTTAGAGGCTTAATTCCGCCCGATACATTTATTCCCATAGCAGAAAAAACAGGCCAAATGAATGCCTTGACTCGCTGGGTTATGGTTGAGGCGATAGCGCAATATCATCGCTGGAAACTGCAGGGCATTGAGCTGGCCATTGCGATAAATATTTCAGCAGAAAACCTAAAAGATGAGTCTTTCTGTCAATGGGTGCTAGACATTATTGCCGACCAGAATATGCCTATTGAAGCGTTGACGTTAGAGATCACTGAAGACGCAGTGGTAGCCGATCCTGCAACAGCCATCAAACAGTTAAGTGTATTGCGCCAATACGGCCTTAAGTTATCAATTGATGATTATGGCACTGGCTATTCATCACTAGCGCAGCTTAAACAGTTACCCGTTGACGAACTCAAAATAGACCGTTCTTTCATTCAGCAGCTGATGATCAATGGTGATGATAGAACCATCGTCAATTCTACCTTGCAGCTAGCCCATAGCTTAGGCTTAACTGTTGTCGCTGAAGGAATAGAGGATAAGGCGACTTTATCTTGGTTGAAACAGCGAGGTTGCGAAATGGCACAAGGTTATTATTTATCACGGCCAATAGATGCTGATGCACTCAGTCAATGGCTCACTGAATTTCCAACTCACGCATAAGAAGAACAGATGAATACAACAGTATGGATACTCGTAGTATTAAGCCTATGTTTAACTCAAAACGTCTACGCCGTTGAGCAGAAGATATCGGGGATAGTTGATGTACGTGCAACCGCTACCGATGGGCTGCGTTCTTTTGTTGACGGCGGCCTCGGAAAGTTTAGGTTTAATCCACAAACACAAGTGTCATTAGCTCAAGGTGGATTAAGTTATCAAGCCACTTGGGACAATGGCATTGGGGCGCATGTTGTCGCTAATGCCTATTGGGATGGGGTGAAAGACAATGTTGGTATCACAGAGGCTTATCTCAGTTATAAAAGTTTACCTTGGGACAATGGCTTTAGAGTGACCGCAAAAACGGGCATTATTTACCCGCACATTTCGCTGGAAAATATCGCCACGGCTTGGTCATCTCCTTATACCTTGAGTTACTCATCAATCAATAGTTGGTTTGCCGAGGAGGTACGGCATATTGGCGCAAATGTTGGCTTGCAACACCTTGGCAAGTTCTCCCAATCGGAGCATGACTTTGGTTTCAATGTTGAGACGTTTATCAATAACGACACCACTGGAGCCATGTTGGCGTGGCATGGCTGGACACTCAGTTCCAGACAGACACTTTGGCAAGAACATATCCCATTAAGTGCTATACCTGCGCGCAACGACGGCGGCATGTTAGCAGGACAAGCTGCAGAGTCTGATCCGTTTATAGAACTTGATAACCGACTAGGATATCACTTCAGTGGCAATTGGCAGTGGCGAGGCAAAGGAAAAGTCAACGCGGGTTACTACAACAATAATGCCGATACCCGCGTGGTAAAACAGGGGCAATATGCATGGTTAACTCGTTTTGGCTATGTGGGTTCCAAGTGGCGCTTACCGAACGGTATTGATTTTATCGGCCAATACCTGCAGGGCGATACCATGATGCGATCTCCATACGGCATGGTCGTGGTTGATAACGACTACCACAGTGCTTATTTACTGTTTAGCAAGCGCTGGCAAGCCCATCGATTAACGGTGAGGTTGGAAGATTTCGCAGTAAAAGATAACGATAATACCCTTGATGACGACAACAGTGAAAATGGTCAAGCTTATAGCGTTTCATATGCTTATCAGCTGCGTAAAGGCTGGTTTTTACAGGGCGAATATAACCTTATCGATTCAAAGCGTCCAGCAAGAGCAGTGCAGGGCGCGAGTGCTGAGTTGCTAGAGCAGCAGTGGCAACTGGCTAGCCGCTACTATTTTTAGTTGGGTTAACGGCAGATACAAAAATGCCAGCGGTAAAGCTGGCATTTTTAGTTTAAACCATGTTTAAGCTAGCTAAAGCTGCTCCAAATCGGTGCATGATCTGATGGCTTTTCAATGCCACGTAGATCGTAATCAACATCTGATTCTACTAAACGCTCTGCCAGTGATTTTGTCGCTAAAACCACATCAATACGCAGACCACGGTTATCTACAAAACCCTTACTGCGGTAGTCAAACCACGAGTAGCGCTCACTGCGAGTTGGATGTAGTTGACGGAAGGTGTCAACTAAGCCCCAATCCATCAATGTTTTAAGCCATTCACGCTCTTCAGGTTGAAAGCTACACTTACCCGTTTTCAACCAGCGTTTAGCGTTAGGTTCACCAATGCCAATGTCTAAATCGACTGGGGAGATGTTGATATCACCAATAATGGCAATATCTTCATCAGCGCTATGATGTTCATTTAAATAAAGCATTAAGTCTTTATAAAACTTACGCTTTGCCGGGTACTTTGTTTCATGGCTAATGTTGTCGCCTTGAGGGAAGTAACCATTTAGCACGGTGAGTGGACGGCCATTTTCCTGCATAAAGGTGCCCATAATCATCCGGCGTTGAGCGTCTTCTTCGTCGGTCGGAAAGCCCTTTTGAACTTTTAACGGTTCAGCCTTAGACAGCATAGCCACACCGTAATGCGCTTTACCACCATGGTAATGTACTTTATAGCCCATCGCTTCAACATCAGCGAGAGGAAAAGCCTCATCGTGTACTTTGGTTTCCTGTAAACCAATCACATCTGGCTGATGGCTATCGATTAAGGCTTGCAGTTGATGCAATCTTGCACGCAATCCATTGATATTAAATGAAACAATCTTCACTGTTGAATCCTTTTAGTTACGGCAACACTAACTTGTATGGTTTTACGATAACACTTTGGTAAACGCCTGCGGCAATATAAGGGTCAGCATCAGCCCAGCGCTGCGCATCTTCAAGAGATGGGAAGTCAGCAACTACCAAAGAGCCAGTAAAGCCTGCTTCGCCTGGGTTCTCGCTATCAATCGCTGGGTGTGGGCCAGCAATCAACAACTTGCCTTCATCGGCTAATAACTGTAGACGAGCAAGGTGATCTGCACGAACAGATAGGCGTTTTTCTAAGCTATTTTCAATATCTTGTGACGAAATCATGTACCACATTATTTGAGTTCCTTCTTATCTTCTTCAGACATGTTTTTAAATAGATAAAATACAGTGAGCACGGTATTGATGAGGGTTAGGGCGGTTAGGCCAAATACTTTAAAGTTAACCCAAGTCTCTTGCGACAGACTAAAGGCTACATAGATATTAACCAAGCCACAGGCGACAAAAAACAGTACCCAATACCAAGTGACATGCGCCCAAATTTTGTCCTCTACAACCAGCTCTTTGCCAAGCATGCTTTTTAAAATCGGCTTGTTCATAAACTGACTGACAGCTAATGCAATAGCAAACAAGGCGTAAACGATAGTGACCTTCCACTTGATAAAGGAATCATCATGCAAAATAAGGGTCAATGAACCAAATACAGTGACCATCGCAAAGGTAATGAGGTGCATCTTTTCTAACTTCTTATATAGCATGTAGCTAATAATAAGTTGTAATGCGGTGGCGGCAATTAAGGCGCCACTGGCGATGTAGATGTCGAAAAATTTATAGACGGCAAAAAAGATAACCAGAGGCAAAAAGTCGAGCAACTGTTTCATAGAGTAATATCAATTATCAATTCATAAAAGTGAGGCTGAGTGTAGCATGCAAGCTAACTAGGAAAAAGCGCAACAGCCTAACTTGGGTGCTTCGGTAAACTGCTGTTCAGTTAGGCAACATTAGGGTTACAAGATTGCCGCTAAGCTGCACATCTCTCGGTCATTATTTGTTGTGAAATATTGATGAGCTGACTAAAAACTGGGGCTGAGGTCGGCCCCGATTGCAATTCACTGTTAAAAACAGCCATCAATAGTAATCAATAGTCACCAATTTCTTTCCATAGGCACCTTGTAAAAACTGGCACGCCTAGTTTTAGTACACCATAAAAAATAAAGCATTAGGCTACTCATCAGCATTTGAAATGATCCAAGTTTTAGCTAAATCGAGCTCATGGTACTTAAAAGCTTTTACCTTCGCGGATATAAAATGACTCGCGATATCTTCAGCAATCGAGCTAAGTGAAGAGTCTGTCACTAAGGCAATATTTTTGATCTCTTTATGGTGATTTTTTACAAAAGTTAAGTGGGATAAAAGGCCGCCAAAGGAGTCCCAGCCAGGAAAACTCTCTACAGAGATGATCAGCCCGTTAAGTTTGCCATGTTGCTCAATGAAGGGGTCAATGACTTCAGTTGCCCTTTTAAAGTCAGCTTCAGAGAGGCTCGAGTCAGGGGATAGCATGGCAATGGCGTTCGGTACATCAATCTCAATGTTCAGCATCAAATTAACTCCTGTATGTTTAGCTAACAGCTTAGAATAGTGCTCAGTTCCATCGAGATAAAGCATAGCAGCTAAATGTTAATTTACAGCTGAAATCGCTTTGTTGATTAGTAATTGGAGGCTAATGTGTAGGCCTCTGAGTTCAGAGAACAACTGAAGTTTGCCGTGTAATACGCTTAGAGCGTTAACTTAAGTCTTTGGCGGCGCAACCCAATAAATCTCCCGCTTTTCCCAAAGTAATTTAGCTGGTATAATCCTCCGCGTATAATGTATGCAAAATTTTTTTAAGTAAAAGGTAATATGATGGAAACGAATAGTTCAGATTGGCGATACACCGTTATGCCGGCCGTGTTTACATGGCTAAAAGAGTCAGAATCCGGTGCCCTTGAAATTGACTTTGATGCAACACAAAAATACGCTGCAGATATTTTAAAAGTTCAAGGCAAAGGCGGAAGCCGAATGGGTGGACTTGTCGGTTCTGGTACTCTAGGTGAGAATAGCTACCTTAGTTCAGAGCAGCGTCTATCTGCACTTAAAGCCCTTTCTGAAGTAGCTAGAGAATACAATGTCCCGTTGATCAGTGGCGCAGCGGCAGAAACTAAAGAAGAGCTTGCCGAAATCGTTAGAGAACTCGCGACGGTTGGAGTGGATACCGTAATGGTGATGCCACCAAAAACTAAGGAAGTTCCTTCTGACGAAGAGATGTATGCCTACTATGAGCTGTCTGCCATAGCAGCAAAAGAGGCTGGCGTAACCATTATGCCTTATAACAACCCTGATGCAGCCGGATATCACGCACTTTCAACAGATATTCTTAGAAGACTTTCTGCTCTACCTGAAGTAACGGCTCTCAAAATTTCGACTACAGATGTTTCTACTATTGAAACGCTGATGTTAGAGAACAAAGAGTTAAAAATCTTAGCAGGTGTTGACACTGTAACTGTACATGCCGGACTTGCTGGAGCATGCGGTGGAATTACAGGTGTAGGTTGTATATTCCCGAAAGCGAGTGTCACTATGCAGGAGTATGTTAATAATGGCGAATGGGCTGAGGCAAACAAAATTTCTCAGGCTATGAATTCCATATCATATCTTGATGCACAGCCGTTGCTTATGGAATACCTTAAGTTTGCTTTTGGCATTCACCATAATGATGCTACTGGAGGCCTTCGTACCTTTGGTAAGACATTAACTCAACAGCAAATTGATGATGTTCGCGCAAGATATATTCTAGCGAAAGAAAGACTTGAAGCTCTGAATTTAATCGGCTAACTCTTTCCAATATTCAAAAAGAGAAAGCTCCGTTTTAACGGGGCTTTTTTTGTTGCTCTTAGGATTGGAAGCTAGTATTTGGTTCTTATAGTCGCAATGGTTCTATGTCAGGCTCGAGTTTACCGAAAAACGAACCATACGAGCCTATTTTACGTTTCTAAAGCTTACTGCGCATAGCCTACTAGTGTTTTAGCGGAGATAAGAGACGAGGAACTAGGCCATCATCTATATGCTTGGCGAGAGTCAGCTATGTCATTGATTAATAATGGCTGGCTAATGTATTCTTGATTCTGTTACTAGTCCCGCTTTAAATTATTTTTATGTTTTACCAAATAGTACAGCCTGTAGGGACACTTCCTAACGCTACTTCACTAATATGGCCTCCATGAGGAGAACCAAAGGGATTAGCAGTATATACCACAACATCAACTCCACTTTCATACTCCTTTAACTCAATATAAATTTGAGGAATATCGTAATCTCGCCCTAATAGCACTACATAAAACGAATATCCCTCTTCTATTGCTAGATAGCGGTGAACATAGGGTGCGGGTCCGCCTAATGTTACTCCATTCATTTTCACTGCAGAATCATTAGAATGAAAACACTGAGCTAAGTATGCTTTAATACCTACTTTTAGTTCATCCATAGACTTCGTTGACTTAACCTCAGTTTTTATACCATTACTAATTAATTCATCGAATGTTTTAGGCATTTCTGGTATTAGCGAACACGACATGAGAAATAAAATTGGAATTAAAACTAAAAAACGCAAAACATTGCTCCTTAAAACATAACGCCCATTTAAGGGGCTGATAATTGTTTGCTAAAATGTGTAGCGAAGCGAAACCGAGCAAACTGTTAGCAGTCCCGCTTTAAATTCTTGTTGAACGAAGCCGCTCTGCGGCAGAAGAGATAATAAGCCTCTTTGCTCTCCCATCCTAAATACTTATTAGAGGCGATCCATTTTGATCGCTAACCTAGGAGTATTGCCATGAACACACTCGAACAGCAACGCTTTGATTTTCTTTATGAACAACATCTTACCAACTTAACACTGCAAGGCAAGCGACCTGCTACCATTGATGCCTATAGCCG
>NZ_JBFRMK010000395.1:0-2258 GCF_041470405.1 Shewanella sp. 10N.286.45.A1 | reverse complement strand
CCTCCGCCTTGTCAAAATAGCCAATAAACGGCGGCAAAAATAACCGTGAAAGATCAACACCCCCTAGTCATTAACGAGTAGTAGTTAATGTATCTCAAGATGAAAAAATCAACATAACCGAAAACATTAATGCAAATTCACATTGCAAACCGCTACAACTGTAATAAAGTTGCAACTAACGTTGATTGTATTCAGCTGTTCCGTTGAACTAGAGATAATAAAGGATTATTTATGAAGTTGTACTCTACAAAAATGCTGCCACTTATCATTGCTGCAAGCCTTGGTCTATCTGCATGTGGAGGTGATTCAGGTTCTCCTAGCATTACACCGCCTTCTGGTGGCAGTGATGGCCCAACATGGGTGCAGGGAGAGTTTGCTAACGAGTCGAGTTTAATCAACCAATGTAGCGCTAACCAAACGGGTAGTGCATTGACTGAAAAGCTATGGCTGCGTTCATGGAGCAACAATACGTATCTTTGGTACAGTGAAATTGAAGATCGCGATCCTGCGCCTTATTCAGTTGCTGATTACTTTAATCTACTGGTCACAGAGGAGTTATCAGACACAGGCAACAAGAAAGATAACTTCCACTTCTCTATGTCGACCGAAGAATGGGAGCAGCTGAATCAGTCTGGTGCTTCTGTAGGCTACGGTATCAATTTTAAGCTCGATAATGGCTCACAAGTTGGCGCACGAAAAGTCACCGTGACTTATAACGAGCCAAACTCCCCAGCCAGCGCTGCTAATATCACTCGCGGCGCAGTCATTGTAGAAATTGATGGCGTTAGTGTCAGAGATGCCGCTGATAGCGCCAGTATCGACATTATCAATGCAGGCCTATTTCCAAGCGCTGACGGCAAGCAAACGACGTTCACCATTCGAGATTTAGGCGCTTCAGCTGACCGCGAAGTGACGCTAACGGCACAAACCATCGTCTCGACCCCAGTGCAAAACACTAAAACTATTCAAACTGCTAACGGTAAAGTGGGCTACCTGCAATTTAATTCTCATATCGCAACAGCTGAACGTGGGCTATTTGATGCGCTAACCAGCCTAAGCCAAGAAAATGTTGACGATCTTGTTATTGACCTGCGCTATAACGGCGGAGGACTACTCGCAATGGCAAGCCAACTTGGTTATATGATTGCAGGTAAAGAAGCAACCGAAAATAAGATTTTCGAAGAAACCAGCTTTAACGACAAATACCCAAACATTAACCCAATTACCAATCAAGCGCTGTCTCCTATGCCATTTATAGGCGAGACATTGGGTTTTAATACCAGCCTTCTCACAGGTGGAACCCCGCTACCAAGCTTGGACTTGAAAAGGGTTTATGTATTAACCACATCAAGTACCTGCTCTGCCAGTGAAGCGCTTATGAACGGTTTACGTGGTGTCGATATCGAAGTGATTCAAATAGGCGGGACAACCTGTGGTAAGCCATATGGTTTCTACCCAACACCTAACTGTGCTACTACTTACTTCACCATCCAATTTAAAGGCGTTAATGAAAAAGGCTTTGGCGAGTACTCTGACGGATTTGTGCCGTCTACCAGCCCAACACTCGCTAGCGAAGTGCAAGGTTGTGCACTTACTGATGACTTAAATCATGCTCTGGGTGATCCTGATGAGCGCCTGCTAAGTGCTGCACTTTATTATCGTGATAACCAACGTTGCCCAGCGGTTGCTGCTAGCGTATCCCGCGTGTCTGCTCCAAATGATTTTGTTGATGAAGGTTTTATGTTGAAAGACAATCGTAAGCAAACTCTTTGGCAGAACAACCGTATTTTAAGTGACATGCAAGGAGCACACTAAATGTGTAGGCCAGTGTTTAGCCAAATGTTTAAGCTGATATTTAGCGCCATTATTATTGTGGGGTTAAGTGGCTGCAGTGCTTTTGCTGAAGGTGAAACGAAAGCTGTACCTGCAGTGTTAATGTCGGCCGATGCCAATAGCACCAGTCAGCTTGAGCAAGCCATCACCAGTTTACTTAATACCGACAATGTCAAAATTAGCCCGTCGGCATTTGTACAAAGCAGTTTACTGGCCATTGAACGAGCGCCGCATAAAGATGCTACGGGTCAGCTAATCATGGGTAGAACCTATGAGATGCCACAAATGGTGCAGCTGTATATTCAGGGCGATATATGTTCTATAAAGCTGGCTGATGCAGACGAAACTAAACCACTACCGAAGCTAAAATGCAAAGCTGAATAAACACTATTTAGTCATAAAAAACGCCGCTAATGCGTAATGCC
>NZ_JBFRMK010000394.1:0-676 GCF_041470405.1 Shewanella sp. 10N.286.45.A1 | reverse complement strand
CCTCTTCGAGTACCGCGTCACAGCTTTGACTCTCTACGGCTTTGGCTTCTTCAATCAGACCTTTCTTGCGTAAATAATAAGGGATGGTGATGGCTTCTCTGAGTTGCAGTAAGCGGACACCAATAAAAGCTAAGATTGAAACGGCTCTTTCTAAGTTCTTAGGCTCCGTCATTCTTTGCCGCTCTGCACCTGCACCCGTTTTCCAGGCCTTGTGAAAATCTTCAATACGCCATCTTGCGGTGTAAATATCTATAATATGAAGTGCTTGAGTTAACGTATCAATTGGCTCCGTTGTTAATAGTACCCAACGTAGCGGCTCGGTAACCTTTTTTGATGTTGTTTCTTGAGCGTACACCACGTTTACTGGCTTAGTTTCATCTTTCGTTTTAAACGTAACCTGTGCCACTTTTATTGTTAACTTCGCTTTTCTTGACACGCGGTTTACAGGTTTCCCTTTACTATTTTTTGTCCCTTTCTGGGCGATATCGATAGTGTATTGCCCCAGCTCAGCTTGTGACTCAAGATATGTAAATAGCTTAGAGTCTGTCTCAATCAGCGCTCTAGAATGTTTCGCTCGAACAACGAAACGTTCATTGTGTTGCTGTTTATCCTGAATATAACTCAGTATGTCTGCTTCTCTATCACACACTGAAATGACCCGTGACATCATGTCCCC
>NZ_JBFRMK010000393.1:0-1751 GCF_041470405.1 Shewanella sp. 10N.286.45.A1 | reverse complement strand
CTTGTACTAGAAGCATTATTCCTTACGGTAAATAACCGAACAAAAACTAAGCTCGAAAGATCAACTGCCCCTAGAAAATAAGTACAGGTTTTAAACTAAAGTTTGCTATACTCCGCCACCGCCATTTTAATGGTAGAAAGAAGTTAGCGCCGTTCGCTAGCGGTTGAATAGTTGATTACAGGACCCTCATCATGAGATTTGAATCTTTTAGTTTTGCTCCCGAGATTTTGCGCGCCATCTCTGAATGTGGTTATCAGAAAATGACTCCTATTCAGCAGCAAGCCATTCCAGCGGTGCGCCGTGGTCAAGATGTGCTAGCCAGCGCCCAAACGGGTACTGGTAAAACAGCTGCGTTTTCGCTGCCTATCTTGCAAAAAATGCTCGACAACCCAAGTGCGACTCAACGCTCAAATGCACGTGCACTTATCTTAACTCCAACCCGTGAACTGGCTTCACAGATTGCTGACAACATTAATGATTACGCCAAGTATTTAGAAGTGAATGTAGTCACTATCTTCGGCGGCGTTAAAATGGATAGCCAAGCCACTAAACTAAAGCGCGGTGCCGATATTATTATCGCTACGCCAGGTCGCTTACTTGAGCATATTATTGCTTGTAACCTTAGTCTTTCGAATGTCGACTTTTTAGTACTTGATGAGGCCGACCGTATGCTCGATATGGGCTTTAGTGCCGATATCCAAAAAATTCTACAAGCAGTAAATAGCAAACGTCAGAACTTAATGTTCTCAGCCACTTTCTCTGCTCCTGTGAAAAAACTTGCCAGTGAGATGATGGTAAAGCCAAACGTTATTACTGCAGACAAACAGAACACCACTGCTGATACCGTTAGCCAAGTCATATACCCAGTAGAGCAGCGCCGTAAGCGTGAGCTACTTTCTGAACTTATCGGTAAGAAAAATTGGCAACAAGTATTAGTGTTTACTGCCACCCGCGATGCTGCTGATAAGCTCGAGAAAGAGCTTAATCTAGATGGTATTCCAACGGCAGTCGTACACGGCGAAAAGGCACAAGGTAGCCGTCGCCGTGCACTGCGTGAATTTAAAGAAGGCAAAATGCGCGTGTTAGTTGCAACCGAAGTTGCTGCTCGTGGCCTAGATATTCAGGGCCTTGAGTATGTAGTCAACTACGACCTGCCTTTCCTTGCTGAAGATTATGTTCACCGTATCGGTCGTACGGGCCGTGCGGGTAAATCTGGCGTTGCCATCTCATTTGTGAGCCGTGAAGAGGAACGCACCTTAGCTGATATTGAAAAACTGATTGGCCAGAAATTACGCCGCGTAACAGTTCCAGGTTACGAAGTGGGTAGTCGTGATTTACTTATCAAACAGCTGCAAACTCGTCGCAGTTTCGCCAAGAAGCAACAACGTAGCGATAATGCTGGTGCTCAAGTGATTGCCGAGAAAAACATGCAAGGTCGTCGCGTGAAAGTGAAAAACGCCTCACCAGCAAAAATAAAGAAGATAAAATAATCGCAGTACGGACATCGAATTATTTTATAATCAAAAAAAGCACCATATGGTGCTTTTTTTGTGCGTATTATTTAGGGGCTGTTGATCTTTCGAGCTTAGTTTTTGTTCGGTTCTTTACCGTAAGGAATAATGCTTCTAGTACAAGGCTTGAGCGATAAAGCTTAGCTGGCTAAGTGAAAAGCTCATAACACATTCTAGTCATAAAAGAATAGAAGCATTGAATCGAACCCAAAGGGCCGCGTTTCTTGGCTATTTTTACTG
>NZ_JBFRMK010000392.1:0-2899 GCF_041470405.1 Shewanella sp. 10N.286.45.A1 | reverse complement strand
CAAGCAGAAACTGAACGTGTTGCAGCTGAGCAAGCTGAAGCTGCTAGAATTGCCGCTGAACAGGCTGCGCAAGCAGAGGCTGAACGTGTTGCAGCCGAACAACTAGAAGCAGAAAGAGTGGCGAGTGAGCAGGTTGAAGCGGAAGAGCAGCAACCAGAGCCACAAGCAAAACCTGTTAAAGAGGGCTTATTCGCTCGACTGAAACGTGGCTTAAAGCGCACCAGTGAAAGCATAGGTAGTGGCTTTGCTGGAATATTCAGTGGCAAGAAGATCGATGATGATCTTTTTGAAGAGTTAGAAGAGCAGCTGTTGATTGCTGACGTTGGTGTTGAAACCACCACTCGCTTAATTAAAAACTTAACTGAGCAAGCAAGCCGTAAACAACTTAAAGATGGCGAAGCGTTATATGATTTGATGCGCGATGAGATGCAAAAGACACTTGATCCTGTCTCTGTGCCACTTATCCCAGAAAATGCAGACGGCCCATTTGTTATTTTGATGGTAGGCGTTAACGGTGTAGGTAAAACAACCACCATTGGTAAGCTTGCCAAGCAGTATCAAGCGCAGGGTAAATCAGTGATGCTCGCCGCCGGTGATACTTTCCGAGCTGCAGCGGTTGAACAGTTGCAAGTATGGGGACAGCGTAACGATATCCCTGTGATTGCCCAGCATACTGGCGCCGATAGTGCTTCAGTGTTGTTTGATGCATTGCAAGCCGCAAGAGCACGTAAAGCCGATGTACTGATTGCTGATACCGCCGGACGCCTACAAAATAAAGCACATTTGATGGACGAGCTAAAGAAAGTCGTTCGAGTGATGAAAAAGCAAGATGAATCAGCCCCTCACGAAGTGATGCTGACCTTAGATGCGAGTACTGGTCAGAATGCTATTAGCCAAGCGCAGCTTTTCCAAGAAGCCGTAGGTGTAACTGGCATTACCATTAGCAAGTTAGACGGTACAGCCAAAGGCGGCGTTATCTTTGCTATTGCAGACAAGTTCGGTATCCCAATTCGTCATATTGGTGTGGGAGAACAGATTGATGATCTTCGCACATTTGACGCTAAAGACTTTATAGAAGCACTCTTTAGTCAATCAAAAGACGACAGCGACACAAAATAACGTTAACTTATAGAGTGATATCGACGACTAAGAAACATAACTAATGATTCGATTTGAGCAAGTCAGCAAAGTATATCCTGGAGGGCAAAAAGCCCTTTCGGATGTAAGCTTTCATTTAAAACGTGGTGAAATGGCATTTCTTACTGGTCACTCAGGTGCCGGCAAGAGTACCTTGCTCAAATTGATCACTGTGATAGAGCGCGCTAATGGCGGTAAAGTGGCTATTAATGGTCACGACATTGCCAAGATCCGTCGTGCTCAAGTTCCCTATCTTCGCCGCGATATCGGCATGATTTTTCAGAACCATCACCTGCTAATGGAAAAGACAGTCTTTGATAATGTGGCCTTGCCATTAATTATTGAAGGGTTTTCTCATGGTGAAATCCGTAAGCGAGTTGCTGGGGCTCTTGATATGGTAGGTCTTTTTGGTAAAGAGCGCCATAAACCCATTATGCTATCTGGTGGTGAGCAGCAACGCGTAGGTATTGCCCGTGCGATTGTGAATAAGCCGCCGCTATTGTTAGCCGATGAGCCGACAGGTAACTTAGATCCTAAGTTGTCGATGGATATCTTACGTTTATTCGAAACCTTTAACGACTCCGGCACTACGGTATTAATTGCGACTCATGATTTAGGACTTATTGCTCGAATGAAATATCGGACTTTAACGCTTAAGCAGGGTCGAGTGCTTGGTGCGCAAGAGCTAGACCAAACCGACACTTTCAGTACTTACTGAGGACTATGATGACTAAGCAACCTCAGTTAACCCGCAGCAAACTTCCCATCTCTGGTCAAATAGTGATGTTCTTTATTCGTCACATTCAGCATGCTATGGCAAGTCTTGGCGAGTTATGGCGCAACCCTATCTCATCAGTCATGACCATGGCGGTACTTGGCGTTAGCCTTAGTTTGCCTGCAGCGCTGCAGGTGCTAGTTAAAAATGCTGAAACCATTACCCAGTCATGGAATAGCGCAGCAGAGATTTCGCTATTTGTTGATGAAGGCCGCAGCGAGAAAAGTATTCAAAGCTTAATCACTCGCTTAAAAGTTTACCCTGAAGTGGCTGAGGTAAATTATATTAATCGCGATCAAGCCTTAGAAGAGTTTCAACGACTTTCGGGCTTTGGTGAAGCATTATCCTATTTAGACGCCAACCCACTCCCCGCAGTGGTGATGGTGACACCTAGCCTTAAGTATTCTAGCCCTGAAGGGGCAAGGGAATTACTGAGCAAGTTAGAGCAGGAAGCTGAAGTTAGCTTTGGCCGTTTAGACATTGAATGGCTTGAACGATTGCAAGCTGTGGTTCGTTTGCTTGAACGCACTGTATTGGCTATTGCCGCGCTGCTTGTATTAGCCGTGGTATTGGTGATTGGTAATACCATTCGTCTGGCGATTATGAATCGCCGCACCGAAATTGAGGTGATGAAGCTGGTTGGGGCGACAGAAGCCTTTATTCAACGTCCATTCCTCTATACCGGGATTTGGTTCGGTATTATTGGTGGAGTATTAGCTTGGGTGATCATTAATTTATTAGTGTGGTATCTCGACTCCGCCTTGGCCGAGTTATTAGGTCTATACGGCAGCCAGTTACATATGGAATCATTGACGCTAACCGAGTTAGGCCAGTTAGTGCTATTGGCATCCTTTCTAGGATGGCTGGGTTCTTACCTTTCTGTAAGGCAGCATCTGCGAGCGATAGAGCCTTCTTAGCGGTATATACCCGTTCTACTTGAAGATGCTCGTTTCAGAGGCATTGTGCCAGTTCAATTCTAGGCGCATT
>NZ_JBFRMK010000391.1:0-2973 GCF_041470405.1 Shewanella sp. 10N.286.45.A1 | reverse complement strand
CCTGTAAACTGGTCGTTTTTTTTGATTGATCTCTGTAGCAAAAAGTTTTATTCATAGTCTAGAAGCATTGGCTTCTACCATTATGGAAGAGAGGACGCTTGCATGAAGAGACAAAAACGAGATCGATTAGATAGAGCTTTTTCGAAAGGTTTTCAGGCTGGAATAGGGGGCCGTTCTAAAGAAATTTGTCCATATTCGACACTTGACTCAAAGTCACAATGGCTTGGAGGTTGGCGAGAAGGAATTGATGGTCGGTTAAGCGGTTTGTTTAACAAGTAAATCAGCATAAGAAACGCCCTCTATTCAGAGGGCGTTGTCATTTAACTATTTGCAAGCTTAAAAGCTAGAGGTTAGCAAGCTTAGAAGCTAGAGGTGTCAGTAAAAATGCCTACTTTTAGGTCTTTTGCGCTATAAATTTCACGTCCATCAACTTCCATTGTCGCATCAGCAATACCCATAACCAGTTTACGGTATACCTTACGCTTAATAGTAAGCTTATAGGTAACCTTTTTAGCTTCTGGAAGCACTTGACCTGTAAATTTAACTTCGCCAACGCCTAGCGCGCGTCCTTTGCCTTCAGCACCTTCCCAACCTAAGAAAAAGCCAACAAGTTGCCACATAGCATCTAAGCCAAGGCAACCCGGCATAACGGGGTCGGCTGCAAAGTGGCAGTCAAAAAACCAAAGGTCTGGATTGATATCAAGTTCAGCAACAATTTCACCTTTACCGAATTCACCGCCATCTGCATTAATCTTAAGTACACGGTCGATCATCAACATATTGTCTTTCGGTAATCTCGGAGAGTTAGGTCCGAATAGGTTGCCAAGTCCACAGGCAACAAGGTCTTCTTTTGTAAAACTGTTAGCATTACTCATTATTTTTGGTTCTCCAGCAATTTGAACCGCCAAGGTTAGCGAACACGTGTACGCTAAACAACTCCGATCAGCTAAAAAATGACAGTTTTTCTCGTAACCTCACAAAAAATGACTTTTCTTCCTCCTGATAACCCGCTAATCCTTCCAACCTTGCTTGCACTAAGCCATAAAGTGACTCACTTGGAAACTGGTTATCTTGATCAGCCATACCAGCTGGCGTTTGCATTAATATTTCTGCCGCTTCATCGATATGCTTGACTTGATACAGTGTAAATAGCCCTTCATTGACAGCTTCAATGACAGACTGGTGTAAGTTTAACTGCTGCATATTGGAACATGGAATAATGACACCTTGATGACCTGTTAGCCCTCGGCGTTGACATAATTTGAAAAAGCCTTCAATTTTTTCATTCACACCACCAATGGCTTGAACATTACCAAACTGGTCAATTGCGCCAGTAGCAGCAATGCTTTGTTTAATGGGCTTTTCTGATATCGCTGATATAAGGCTGCAATACTCGGCTAAAGAAGCACTGTCGCCGTCTATCTCTTGATAAGATTGTTCAAATACGATGTTGGCATTGAGGTGCAATGGCGCATCTTTGCCAAATATACGATATAAGCAAGAAGACAGGATCATCATCCCTTTGGCATGAATGTTCCCGCCAAGCTCCGATTTACGCTCAATATCTGCAACTTCACCGTCTCCGTAATGCACTGAAGCTGTAATTCTTGCAGGTTCACCGTAACTGTACTCAGCATTTTCGATTACCGTTAAACCATTTATCTGACCTATCATCTCATCTTGAGTTGGTAGATTAATGAATAGATCATCGAAGTTTTGCTCAGATAGCTTTTCAGAGGCGTTATGGCGTTGATTAAACATATCAATACTGAGATGAAATGCTTTTTCATCGATATGTGTTTGCTGAGCATAAGTGCTTGCTTGGACTAACAACTGTTCAATATCAATTGACATTAGGCTTAAGCGTTGTTGATGATCGGCAAGTCTGGCACTGTATTCAAGCAATGCTAACCTTGCTGGATCATCAATGGTTAAACCGATGTCCTCTAAGATCCTATCTAACCAAAGGTTGTAATGCGCCAATGGTACTTCATTGAGGTCAACTTCATTGAGCAATTCACCTAATAAAGGGAATAGATTAGAAAAAGTGGGTTCACCGAGCCAGCAATGCCCATATTGGTTACTAGAGCCAATAAGTATAATCTTACAGTTGAGTGCTAGAGGCGGGAGACTGGAATGTACTTGATATTCTTTCTTATCAAGGATCTCTAACAGTAACTCCCACAGCGTTTCTCTTTTCCAAATGGAATCCGCACAGATAAATAAGTAGTGACAGTTGGCAAGCGCTCCTGCTTTATACTGTTTTGTGCGCTCATCATACCGGCCAATCAGGTCGTGCTTTTTAATCGTGCCAGAAAGATACTGATGTGTTTTTTGTTTAGAAGCGAGTACTTGTTGGGTGTCAGTTTGCTCACACCAAACCGTACTATTATCAGCTAACACTAGGCTCTTCTCGACAAAATTCCCATCCGATCCTACGAGGGCTCGGATTATATTTTTACGATTACAACCTGAGTAATCGGCTAAATACATATGTTGATCGTGAGTATTACTCAATAATTTGAAAGCATCTCGAACACGTGATTGGCCAATTAGTCGGACTTCTGCTGGACTATTGTCTGCGGCCGCTGCCGTAAGGGTAAACTGCGGTTTGAGTGCAGAAGCAGGAATAATGTTTGAGTTCATATATATCTGTTAGGTTTTTCAATTAATGAGATATTAACATAATATTGCTGTTAGCCTTTAATATGTCAGTGATAGATGACCATCTGACTGCTTTTAGAGCAATCGGATGATTGCTGAGAGTAAACAATCATCAATTTGATTGTAAGATCACCACTTGATTACCTATAGTAAATTTTTCATCTATTTAGTATTTACAACATGGATGTAAACGCCTAGTATTTACCTCGTTCGGAGAGATGGCAGAGTGGTCGAATGCACCGGTCTTGAAAACCGGCATGGGTTTGTAGCCCATCTAGGGTTCAAATCCCTATCTCTCCGCCACATTAA
>NZ_JBFRMK010000390.1:0-2101 GCF_041470405.1 Shewanella sp. 10N.286.45.A1 | reverse complement strand
TCTTTTATGACTAGAGTGCGTTACGAGCTTTTCGCTTAGCCAGCTAAGCATCATCGCTCAAGCCTTGTACTAAAATAATTATTCCTTACGGTAAAGAATCGAACAAAAACTAAGCTCGAAAGATCAACAGCCCCTAGGGATTTAGCACCACTAAATATTGGGGGCATTAGGCTAAAGTGTATTAGGCAATGTGTGTCATTTCATTGATCGTAAACAGTTCCACTCGACCTTCGGTGGCTGCAACGTAATCTGCTATATGGCTATTAGCCAGATGAGTCTGAAGATGTTCACGGCTTTGCCAGTTTTCATAAAATACGAAGTGAGCTGGATTTTCATTATCTTGGTGCAGGTCATAGTTAATGCAACCCGCTTCTGCACGAGTCACCTCAATAAGCTTGATTAACTCTGCTTTGACGAAATCAATACTGTCCTTATTGGCTATTATATTAGCTACAACGGTGAGCTTGGTCATGCTGAACTCCTGTGATTCAAATCTAATCTCGGCATCGAATTTGTTACGTGTTCGACTATGGGGGGCATATTAGCGCTAAGTATTCAAAACAAAAACAGCTTAACTTTTGAATTATTATCAATTAAAAATTGATAATGTTGAGTGGCGCTGATGTTAGTGACTACTGTAAAAAGCTTAATCGCAATGATATTGCAGTTATTATTCGCACCAATCACGGTATGACCAAAATGATAGCGTTATGCTCGAGCTTTAGGAGTCCATTCACTAGGTCAATAAGCTTAGCCCGATCTATTGAAATTTGCTCTATAGCTTATAAGCATTAACCAACACTCGGCAGTGTTGTGGCTTTCTGTCCTGAATGACGGGTTGAAAGGGGTTCTTTTGATTTTGTTAATATTGCACTCTAGTTCCGTCAAAACAGAAGAGGATTATTGACAATGAAAACCACTAGCCTAATGAGTAGAGCTCAGTCGTTGATTATCGCAGCATACTCACTTTTTCATAAACTGCAGTGAAATAGATAAGGTTGTTAGCGGGTGCTAATTGGGCTTGCTCGCTTATTCAATATAAAAACGGAGCCACTAGGCTCCGTTGTACGTTAAGTAGAGTTGATACTGATTAGCTTTATTTACTATCGTCTCTTATGTCCATAATCGGCATTACACCGTCACCCATCATAGTGCTTGGTAGTTTGCCATCCCAGGCTTGTGCTTCAGTAAGTTTTACAATTAGCGGATTACTTTTTAGTGCTTTGGCTTTAGCTTCAATCGCTTGTGCCTCAGCTTTACCTTTTAACAGTATTGACTGTGCTTCAGCTTCAGCAATTTTAAGTATCCCTTTAGCTTCGGCATCGGCAGTGTTTACTGCGCGAAGTGCTTCTAGGCGTTGACGCTCAAGCTTGTGTTCTTCAGCGGCCGCCAAGTTTTTCTCTGTTTGCTTTATTTCAATGGAGTTGATGTACTTCTGTGGTAAGACAATATTCTCAATTTGGATATTATCAACCACGACTGGGAAGCCTTCCATCTCTTCAGCTAAGCGACGCTCGATGCCTTGAATTGCACTGGCTCGGTCTTGGATAAGCTGTTCCGCTTCAAACTGCGGGATAGTGTCTTTTGTCGCAGAACGAAAACGTGGGTCAAGAATGCGTTGCTCAAACTGAGTTAAACCACCATAACGCTTAAACAGATCAAGCGCGGCTTCTTTGTTGACGGTCCAGTTAACCGAAACCTCAATAGTGACCGGCATCTGCTCTTTAGTGCTTGATGCCATTTTCTCGGCATTCTTACGGGTACGTACTTCGATCAACTCGACCGTTTCGATAAATGGGATTTTAAAGTGTAAACCTGGATTTTGTTGGCCTTTGGCTTCACCAAAGCGCTTTACCACGCCGACATGTCCCTCGATAACAATAAAATAAGAGTTAAATAAGGCGATGATAACTAGCAGTATTGGCAGAATTTTTGCCATTGAAATTGATTTTAAAAATGAAAGTGGTGATGATTTTTGCAGCGACATGTTTGGTATCCTTTCTAAATATGCGCGGCAAAGATAGCAGGTTATTCAGTTGGGGTGAAACAATTGTGTTTATTTGATTGTAAAAGTGTTGGTTGATTGGCTATTTTGACAAGG
>NZ_JBFRMK010000389.1:0-5140 GCF_041470405.1 Shewanella sp. 10N.286.45.A1 | reverse complement strand
ATCCTTAATGGAATTGCGATTAGATGCTGATGCTATTAGGGATCATCGAAGGTAACTGTAATAAATATGGAAAAGGCCGAGTTTTATTACGCTGGTAAATGTCCATTTCGACTTGGTTTAACTCCATTTGAAAAGCTGTAACTAAAGGCGCTACCCGTGGGTCGGCAAAGTAACTTTGACGTGGATCCGCACTATAATGCCCCAATTTATCAAACTGTACATTACTCAATAAGTAACCAAAAGAAGCTTGATAAAGCGCGACATCCAGTGGCGGCAACCAATTTAGATGACTATCTGCAGCAAGCGTATCACTGGCTTTCGGCGGCTTAGCGTATAAGGTACCTGACACACTAGGTATGTATGACATCAAAGGGTATTGCGCATAATTAACACTGGCGTGTTGGGCACTTGCAGTATAGATAATCAGCGAGACCACTTGCACTAAATAGTCGAAACTCTCAATTCTAAATGGCATTGCAGAGTCACCAGTCTCTACCAAGCCAAGCATCCCCTTAATCCCCGCATATTTAGGATTAACCATTTCATTAATCCAACCTTGAAGTTCGGTGTCTTGCAACAAGCTTTGCAGCCTCTGCTCGTCATTATCGCCTTGGTAGTACAAAGCCAGATATGTTTTCACGAAGCCAACAATTGCCTGCCAATTGTCTAAGGTGTCATCCCTAAAAGGAAAATCTTTGAGCTCTATATTACTCACCCCTCGTTGCTCAAATAATTTAGTTGGCAACTGCTCATCAAAGCGCCACTTATCATGGGCATCAACCAATATTTTGCCCACACTTTGATGATCAGGTGACAAGACAGATGCAACAACGCCTCCAGGTACAATTAAGCTATGAATGGCACTATCGTTTATCTGGATGGTGAATCGAAAATGAGGTTTTAATAACACATGTATAGGATGGACCGCTGGCAATTGTCGGTTAGCCGCCAGAATCATCGGCTCAACCGTTAAGTGGCAGGCACCAAGGTGAGCCACCACTTCATGCTGTATCGCACAGGCATTCTGAATATAGCTCTTCGCGACAGTCCACTTGTTTCGATGACCGTCACCATTAGCAAAATAGTCGTTCGGAGTGTAAATAGGCGCGGTCTCGCTATCATGTTGTTGCGCTAACTGAATAGCAACAGGTTGCATTGCACCACTGCTAGGGTAACCACTTTCAGGTTTAGGTGAATTATTCCAGTAAAAGACAGCGATTGGCGCCGCTGGGTAGCGCTCTAACTCATGCAACTGACTGCCTTCAATATCTGCAAACTGTTCATAGTCAACGGCATAGAGCAACCCTTTATCAGCGGCTAACGACAGGCTCATTTCAGGATCACCAATCACCGACTGTAACATGGCGTCAGTTAACGGTACTTTTTGCAGCAGATCAGCCAGCACAATGACATTTTTAGCAAAACTATTACTTAACTGAACACCTTTCAAATTGGTGGTATTGAACCCTGCGATTTGCATATAACCAAAATACCAATCCTGTTGCCAGTGTTCCGTTGCTGCGCACTTTGGCATCCAAGTTAATGCTTCAATAGCTAAATTTTGTGGTGTCGGTAACAGTGACAGAATATCTTGATAATTTGAATCGGCTTTTGCTGTTAAGTAATTCCGCCCACCTGAAGTCGCTAAGGTCTCATAAAGAGTACTTTTCAAAAAGGCGGTTGCCCCCTGTTTTTCAAAGTCACTAAAAACCACCTCTAAACCTGACACCAGCTTTAATACATCAGCAGGAACTTGAGCAATACCGCGTATAGCGGCTTCTAGCTCTTTTGGAACCCGAGATAAAGCCTGCAATAACTTATAGAATTCTGAGATATCTTTGATCATATTTAACCGACTATGGTGCTCACCATCTATCTGCTGTTTAATTTCAGCATAGGCAGTCTCGACCTCATCAATAGAGGCTATTACCTCTGTGGGAAGATCGTCGATAATTTCTTGCTTCAATAAGCTCACGACCACATGCTTAAAGTTATTAACCAATGGCATGAATGTCTGTAAAACCATAAACTCATATTCAGCTGAAAACCCTTCGCCTTTCGGGACGCTAGCAGAAATAGGTAACGGTTCTAAGTAACTGAACATATAGTTATATTCGGTTTTTGATAACGATAACTCAAAGCTGCGCTGCTTTTGATTTTCGGCAGTGTCGTATTGTGGAAGTGTCGGAGTAGTGCGATTAACCTGAAGCATATATAACCCTATCTATCTGTTAGTATGACAAATATCTAAATTTGTACGAACTATAGATAATTAAGGCTATGCTAATTTCTAAGCAAACGAGTTATTCTCATCATGAAAGGTTTTGATATTAGGTAAAACGACATTTTAACCCTATAGGTCAAACAAAATTGGCGAACTAAGCCAAGAACATGGCGACCTCTTTAGCGGTTAAAAAGCGCCAATCACCTACGGTAACATCAAGCTGTAATTCACCAATTTGTTCTCGGTGCAAACCATTGACACGATTCCCCACGGCGGCGAACATACGCTTTACTTGATGGTAACGCCCCTCAGTAATCGTCAGTAGCACTTCATGATGATTAACTATTGCCAGCTTAGCAGGAGCTGTGAGCTGTGTTTCATTTTGTAGTTGTACTCCCGTCAAAAATCTTGCCGCAACATCCGCCCCAATGGGATCACGCAGCGTCACTCGATAGGTTTTTGGGCAGTTTTTTTCAGGCCTAATGATTTCAAATGACCAGCGACCATCATCAGTCAATAACACTAAACCTGAGGTATCAGCATCTAATCGACCAACAATATGCAGATCTTCTGCGCGATCTAGATCTATACAACGAAACAAACTAGGGTAATCACCGTCGACATTAGAGCTCAAAGTGTTGAGTGGCTTGTGCAGCATAATGTAACGTGATGGCCGAGCGAAAAGACGCTCTCCTTGCCAAAGAATACTATTATTCTCATGCACCTGAAATCGAGCTTCGGTGACTATGCAGTCGTTTACACTCACCTCTCCAAGCTCAATACATTGAGTAGCTGCAGCTCGACTCAGGTCAGTGCTTTTACATAAAAACTTATCTAAACGCATACACAGTGAAGCTCATCATTCATTAAACGGCGACGGCCTAGCAACCGTCGGTTAAATAGCTCACAGTATATCGTGTAGCTGAATTCCCGCCCGTACCACCCGGCTCACTATACCGTAGGTAACAGGCTTCATCATCACTAGGTAAAGACTCCCCTTGCACTAGATCATATCCTATTTGAACTCGACTAGAGTTACTTGCGCTATCACAACCACTGCCAAAGCAAACTACAATAGAGTCGCCAATATCAACCATATCAAGGATCCCTAGACCGCTCTCGGGCCATGCTTCAGGGTAACCATATTTCAGTTCAAAAATCCCAGCAGGGATCTCAACAAAAGGAGGGTTGCTCGCTGAGCTACGGGCTTGCTCTGCTGCGCCTTCTATTTGTGCTTTTAAATAAGTTTCATCAGCAGCAAAGGTCATAGCAGCACCAATACCCTCTAACGCGCTAATCTTAGCATCACGGGATAAACTGATAAATTTTGGCGCAGCCACAACAGCGAGAATGCCCAGTATAATGATAACTACAACCAGCTCAATCAACGTAAATCCCTTTTGTTTACTCATACTTTATCCATCCTGAAAGTTGTTAAATTTAGCTATTTGGGTGACAGCCTTTCACTATTTTAACTGGTAGTTAAACACAATACAGCAAAGGGTATATAGCGTTATGTTAACTAATAGCATTTTTAAGTGCTGCACCTTATGAGGTTATAGACCATTAGGTTATTGGTTATCTATCGCTGTGCCTATTAAGCAATTACGATTTCAGGCATAATAGCGCTCGCAAAAAATAGATAATAAAGCTCCCTAATACTTTGTCGTAAACGCTTAGGAACCCTACATGACGCAGCTAACTATAATTACACCTGACGATTGGCATCTTCATTTCCGTGATGGAGATATGTTGCAAGAGACCGTACCTGCAACAGCAAGATTATTTAATCGCGCTATCGTAATGCCAAACCTTTTACCTCCGGTGACAGATGCGAAGCTTGCCATTGCATACCGTGAGCGTATTTTAGCTGCTCGCCCAGCAGGTTCGACTTTCGAGCCTTTGATGACAATTTTTCTCACCAACAACACCACAGAGCAAGACATCATTGATGCTAAAGCTGCAGGAGTTGTTGCGGCTAAGCTATATCCAGCAGGTGCGACTACCAACTCAGATGCTGCAGTAAAAGCACTTGATGCACTATTCCCTGTATTTGCAGCGATGGAAAAGCATGGCCTACTGCTACTCGTTCACGGTGAAGTGACCGAAGCACATATCGATATTTTTGATCGTGAAGCCCTCTTTATTGAACGTTATCTTGCCCGTATTGTTGATGCATTCCCTGGGCTAAAAGTGGTGTTTGAACATATCACCACTAAAGATGCTGCAGACTTTGTGATGTCAGCGGCTGATAATGTTGCGGCGACGATAACCCCACAACACCTATTGCTAAACCGGAATGACCTGCTTGTTGGCGGTGTGCGTCCGCACAATTTCTGTTTACCCGTACTTAAACGCAGCACTCATCAAGAAGCACTGCGTGCTGCTGTAGCCACTGGTTCAAGTAAATTCTTTTTAGGAACTGATTCAGCACCACACGAAAAACACCGTAAAGAATCAGCCTGTGGTTGCGCGGGTTGCTACAGTGCATGGAGCGCATTAGAACTATACGCCCAGGTGTTTGACGATTTAGGCGCGCTGGACAAGCTTGAAGGCTTTGCCAGTACTCATGGCCCTGATTTCTATGGTTTACCGCGTAATACTGGCAGCGTCACCCTAGTAAAAGAAACTTGGACAGTACCGTCTGAGATCATTTTGCCAAACGGTAACCCAATAGTGCCATTCTTCGCTGGAGAAGAAGTTAACTGGAAAGTAAAAACAGTCTAATTTCAAAAGCATTAATATAGAAGCCCGCTAACTGCGTAATGCCGTTCACTTAACGTGAACGGCTTTCTTTTTTATGGGATATCGGTCCTTTGAACACTTCAACACTCTAGGGTAACTACGCTCCCTTTTCCCCTCTAAAATAAACTGCTTAGCATTCTTTTCGATATCAAAGATTACCTTAGGGATATT
>NZ_JBFRMK010000388.1:0-221 GCF_041470405.1 Shewanella sp. 10N.286.45.A1 | reverse complement strand
TAGCGTAATGCCGTTCACTTAACGTGAACGGCTTTCTTTTTTATGGGATATCGGTCCTTTGAACACTTCAACACTCTAGGGTAACTACGCTCCCTTTTCCCCTCTAAAATAAACTGTTTAGCATTCTTTTCGATATCAAAGATTACCTTAGGGATATTGCCGGGAGATATGCTAGGAAGTTGGGATAGTTTAAAAATAATATGCGACGACGCTTCTCTAAA
>NZ_JBFRMK010000387.1:0-5263 GCF_041470405.1 Shewanella sp. 10N.286.45.A1 | reverse complement strand
GATTTGGATATACGACTAAATGGATTTAGGAGGTAGAGCGAAGCAGGATGCCAGAGCCGAGAATAACGATTAGCTCAAATCCCACTACTTGCCTACAGCGCTTTGAATTCCCGCTGAATGGTCAAACTTTTAATGCAATTGGTATTAGGTCTAAGATTTTCCCCTCTTTCATCAATTTAGTCTCCCAAGATCTGACAACAGTTTCACAGGCAAAGAGTGAATCAAACCCATCGCCACATTTGCAATTATTGCATTTGCAACTATTTCCTATTGTTTTTATTTGGTTTTTTCTCTCACCTCTGCAAAATACCGACTAACCTTAATAGTGGGAGGCTTATATTAATAGCCTCTAATTCTTTTAAGTTGTTTAGGGGGTGGGTTATGGGTATTTTTGAGCATTACCAACAACGATATGAAAAAAAACTAGATGAAGAGTATTCTCTAGAAGAATTTCTCAGCATATGTAAAGAAGATCGCAGTGCTTTTGCATCTGCAGCAGAGCGCTTATTAATTGCTATTGGAGAACCAGAGTTAATTGATACGTCTAAAGACCCAATCTTAAGCAGACTCTTTTCCAATCGCTTAATATCTCGCTATCCAGCCTTTAAAGATTTTTACGGCATGGAAGAGGCGATTGAGCAAATTGTTGCATATTTAAAACATTCAGCCCAAGGACTTGAAGAGTCTAAACAAATTCTTTATCTATTAGGCCCTGTTGGCGGCGGTAAATCCTCTTTAGCAGAGAAACTTAAAGCATTAATGCAGAACGTACCTATTTATGTACTTACTGCCGATGGTGTGCGCAGCCCAGTCAACGACCACCCATTCTGCCTATTTAATCTTGAAGAAGATGGCGATATTTTAAAACAGGAATATGGGATCCCTAAACGCTATTTAAAAAGCATTATGTCGCCATGGGCTGTAAAACGATTACATGAATACGGCGGAGACATTTCAAAGTTTAAAGTTGTTAAAGTATACCCCTCTATTCTCGATCAATTAGCTATTGCGAAAACTGAACCGGGTGATGAAAACAACCAAGATATTTCATCTTTGGTTGGTAAAGTCGATATCAGACAATTAGAGCATTTTGCACAGAATGATGCTGACGCCTACTCCTATTCAGGAGCATTATGCCGCGCGAACCAAGGCATGATGGAGTTTGTCGAGATGTTTAAAGCGCCAATAAAAGTCTTACATCCGCTGCTTACGGCTACCCAAGAAGGTAACTTTAACGGTACAGAGGGGCTTTCAGCCCTACCCTTTGGCGGTATTATTCTCGCCCACTCCAATGAATCGGAATGGACAACCTTTAGAAACAACAAAACTAACGAGGCGTTTTTAGACCGAGTATATATCGTAAAAGTCCCTTACTGCTTACGACTTTCAGAAGAGGTAAGGATCTACGAAAAACTGCTGACAAACTCAGAATTAGCCAACACTCCCTGTGCACCTGGTACCCTAGAAACCCTAGCCCAATTCAGTGTACTGTCACGAGTCGTTGCGCCCGAAAATTCATCAATCTATTCAAAAATGCGAGTTTATGACGGCGAAAGCCTCAAAGATACAGATCCAAAGGCAAAGTCATACCAAGAGTACCGAGACTATGCTGGTGTCGATGAAGGGATGCTAGGTTTATCCACCCGCTTTGCGTTTAAGATTTTATCCAAAGTATTCAATTTTGACCATACAGAAATTGCTGCAAACCCGGTGCACCTTTTCTATGTACTAGAGCGTCAGATAGAACAGGAGCAGTTTCCAACTGAAGTTGCAGAACGTTATCTAGAGTTTCTGAAGGGTTACCTTATCCCCAAGTACGTAGAGTTTATTGGAAAAGAGATCCAAACGGCTTATCTTGAATCTTATTCAGAATACGGGCAAAACATTTTTGATCGCTATGTCACCTATGCCGATTTTTGGATCCAAGATCAAGAATATAGAGATCCTGAAACAGGCCAATTATTTGATAGGGCTGCACTTAATGCTGAACTAGAAAAAATTGAAAAGCCAGCAGGTATTAGCAACCCTAAAGATTTTCGAAATGAGATAGTCAATTTTGTACTACGAGCAAGGGCAAATAACGAAGGTACAAACCCACTTTGGACTAGCTACGAGAAGCTAAGAACCGTCATTGAGAAAAAGATGTTCTCCAATACCGAAGATCTGCTTCCTGTGATCTCTTTTAATGGTAAGACATCAACCGATGATCAACGTAAGCACGATGACTTCGTCAACAGAATGATGGAAAAAGGCTATACCCAAAAGCAAGTAAGACTACTTTCAGAGTGGTATCTGAGAGTGAGGAAGTCTTCTTAGAAAGCCAACTAGGGGGGACTCTCCCCCTTTAATCAGGCTAGGAGGTGCGCATGGCAAATTTCATTGATAGAAGACTCAATGCAAAGGGAAAAAGCACGGTTAATCGACAACGCTTTATTAATCGTTATAAGAAACAAATTAAGAAGGCCGTCAGTGATGCGGTCACCCATAGAAGTGTTACCGACGTAGACAAAGGAGAAAAGATAAGTATTCCCACTCGGGATATCAGTGAGCCTACTTTCCATCAAGGTAGTGGCGGTATCCGTGAACGGGTCCATCCAGGTAATGACCAGTTTAGCCGTGGCGATCAAATAGAAAGACCGCCATCAGGCAACGGGCAAGGCGCTGGCCAAGGTGAAGCATCTGATTCAGGTGAAGGAAACGACGACTTTGTATTCCAGATCTCTAAAGATGAATATTTGGAACTATTATTCGAAGATTTAGAACTGCCGAATCTCCAGAATAACCGCCTTAATAAGCTTGTTGAATATCAAGTATATCGAGCTGGATTTACTAATGATGGTGTGCCAGCAAATATCAACATCGTTCGCTCACTGCGCTCATCAATTGCACGCCGTATGGCGATGACGTCCACTAAAAAGCGAACCCTACTCGAACTACAGCAAGAGCTAGAGGAACTCGAGAATAAAGCAGGGTCAAATGCTGACAGGATCCTCACCCTTAAAGCAGAGATAGAAGATCTACAGCGCAGGATCAAAAAAGTACCTTTTATCGATACCTTTGATTTACGCTACAACAACTATGCAAAACGAGAAGTGCCCTCTAGCCAGGCGGTGATGTTTTGTCTAATGGATGTTTCAGGTTCTATGGACCAAGCAACTAAAGATATGGCAAAGCGCTTTTATATTCTGCTTTACCTATTTTTAACAAGAACCTATAAAAACTTAGAAGTCGTATACATCCGCCATCACACGCAGGCTAAAGAAGTAGACGAACATGAGTTTTTCTATTCTCAAGAAACAGGTGGGACGATTGTATCAAGTGCATTGAAATTGATGCATGAGATCCAACAAAAGCGCTACCCCGAAAATGAGTGGAATATATATGCCGCTCAAGCTTCTGATGGCGACAATTGGGCTGATGACTCCCCTTCATGCCATCAAATACTTGAAAAGCAATTACTGCCGGTGGTGAGATATTTTAGTTATATAGAAATCACTAACAGAGCGCACCAAACGCTGTGGAGAGAGTACGAAACACTACAAAAATCACACGACAATATTGCTGTGCAGCATATAAAGCAGGCGGAAGATATTTATCCTGTATTTAGAGAGCTGTTCAAGAAGCAAGCTGTATAGGGGGCGCTATGGAGAATGCAAAGAAAAGAACACCATTAGATGATGGTCCCGATTGGAACTTCGAGTTGCTACAAACCTATTTAACAGAGATTGAACGCGTAGCAAACCACTACCGATTAGATGCTTATCCAAATCAAATTGAGGTTATTACCGCTGAGCAGATGATGGATGCTTACGCGGGAATAGGCATGCCTATTGGTTATACCCACTGGTCGTTTGGTAAACGTTTTATTGAGACTGAACAAGGCTATAAAAGAGGACAAATGGGCTTAGCTTATGAAATTGTCATTAATTCAGAGCCTTGTATTGCATATCTCATGGAGGAGAACACCATAACGATGCAAGCTCTAGTTATGGCGCATGCTAGCTTTGGCCACAACAGTTTTTTTAAAGGTAACTATTTGTTCAAAACTTGGACCGATGCAAGCTCCATTATTGACTATCTTGTATTTGCTAGGAATTACATTAGCGACTGCGAGGAAAAACATGGTGTCGAAAAAGTTGAAAGTATTATTGACTCATGCCATGCACTAATGAGTTTCGGTGTAGACAGATACAAGCGTCCAAGTGAAATATCTTTCAAAGAGGAGCAGATGCGTCAAAAGGACCGTGAAGCATACCTTCAAAGTCAGGTTAATGATTTATGGCGCACCGTGCCTGTAGCGCCGCATGAGGAACAAAAAGCTAAAGCTCAACGCTTCCCGGCTGAGCCTCAAGAAAATATTCTGTACTTTATTGAAAAAAATGCGCCACTTTTAGAACCTTGGCAACGCGAGATTGTTCGGATAGTCAGAAAAATGGGTCAGTATTTCTATCCTCAAAAACAAACTCAAGTGATGAATGAAGGCTGGGCTACATTTTGGCACTATACGATATTAAACCATTTGTATGATGAAGGATTAGTAACAGATCGCTTCATGTTAGAATTTTTGCAAAGCCATACTAACGTTGTCGCACAGCCAAGTTATAACAGTCCACACTATAGCGGTATAAACCCTTACGCTCTCGGTTTCAATATGTTCGTTGATATACGCCGTATATGCGAAAACCCTACCGAGGAAGATAAACACTGGTTCCCAGATATCGCAGGCAGTGATTGGTTAACAACGCTGCACTTTGCCATGGAGAATTTTAAAGATGAAAGCTTTATAAGCCAATACCTCTCTCCGAATATCATTCGTCAATTTAAACTATTCTCAATCCTAGATGACGATAACAAAAATTATTTGGCTGTATCAGCTATACACGACGAACAGGGGTATAAAGAGATCAGAGAGAAACTGTCACAACAGTACAACTTGTCAAACATAGAACCTAATATCCAAGTACATAATGTTGAAGTATCCGGAGATAGGTCGCTTACGCTCCGTTACGTGCCTAATGCTAGGATCCCACTAGCAGACACTCGACATGAAGTCGTTAAGCATATTCATAGGTTATGGGGCTTTGATGTTCAAATTGAACAAGGAAATAATGGTGATATGAAGGTCATTGCTGCTTGCCCGGAACGAAAGTTAGACAACGCAGCCAATATCTAACCTTATTCAAGACACAAAAAAAGCGCCGTTAAGGGCTAATGCCGATCATTTAGTATTAAAATTATCGGTTGACCGATCTACTCAGTCGTT
>NZ_JBFRMK010000386.1:0-3591 GCF_041470405.1 Shewanella sp. 10N.286.45.A1 | reverse complement strand
GCCTATCCTTATACGTTAACTTTACTTTGCCACTGTATGACCATATGGAAATAGTAACTTAGCTTTCGGCTCATAATCAAAGTCATAATTTATCTTCAACTTATGACTAGGAATTAAAAGTTCTTCCGAGATTCTACGCTCTAATGCCGAGCCTTGAACACCTTCATATGGTATGGCACCGTATTCTTCTTCGTAAAAACTAAAGTCTTCATCTGGTCTTAATATATTATGACCACTGAAGTAAACGCCTAATACTTTATACTCACCTTTATCATTTATTTTAGTCGACACATCTATACTAACTTCGCGACTTTTTCCAGGAATCGCATAAAACCTACTGTGGTACGTCGACAGAACATCAGAAATAAATGTAAAAGAATCATCGAATTCAGAATACTTCTGACAATCAAATACACTATTAAACTTAGACGTTTTAAAACTATCTCTTAACTCACCTTTGCTATTAAAAAATATCTCAAAAATCATACCGTCTAATAGAGCTTTTCTAGTTTTTGCATGAAAGTTGGTTGTTCTTTCACGGAACCGTGAAATAAATGAGCTTAAATCTCTAGCGCTGCCACAGGCTGCTTGGTAAACATTTCTACCTAATACAAAAACAGCATCGTCATCAGCATCATTTAATGATTCAGCTGTAAGTTTAGCCGCGATAGGGTTTTGAGTGTACCAATTGTGACTTTTCAAGTCCCTAATTTCAGTATGCATCAGCTTATCAGAATCAATGTGGAACAACTCATCAGAAATGGCTTCATTTGAGTATATTTCTATTGACGAACCAAGGCTCAAATTAAAGAAGAAGTCACCCGATAGAGATGTATGTTCCCATGATGTTTGCTGCCCTTTTGTTGAGACAGAAAGGGAATTTCTAACTCTTTTAAACATATCTTCAATCGGAATATCAGGGACAGCTATATGTTGTAGTAAAGCTTCGGTGTATGCACCGTTACTTTTTGAACCATCGCTAGCTACCTCTCCTGGTGAAGTAGAATAAGCAATAATGGTTCCTTTTGGAGCATATACTGGAGCTAAACCATCAAGGCTTGGATCGCGGTTCCATGCTCTTAAGTACGGATTATTCCTACAGGCATCGAGAATGATAATATTTGTTTTATTCTTACTCTTCTCCATAATCTCAATGATTTTATTCAATGGATAAGAGGAATACTTAGCATCAATTTCCGATTTGAAATCAGAATCAATAGCCGTAATATAATTCTCCCCTTCTATCTGCATTCCATGTCCCGCAAAATAAAACAGGCCAATGTCATTACTATTTAAATTATCTCTAAAGGAGTTGACTGATTCATCTATAGATTTCTTGGTAGCATCTTTCAGCTTAATAACAGAAAAGCCAAAGTCCGATAGCTTTTGACTCATATCCTCAGCATCATTTGTCGCATTCACCAACTCGTTATTAGGGTAAGCGCCATTTCCTAAAATCAGTGCCGTCATTTTCCTGTTCAAGTTACAGACTCCTTATTCCGAGTAAAGTTAACTCTTTGCTCACCGGAAAATTGGGAGCGAAGCGAGTAATTTTTCCGAGTGCAGCAACTTGTTATATTCTTTCAACTTACCATTGTTCATTTTTAGTTAGCTCTGTTCTAATTCCTTCAACCTCTGTAACAAGGTCAGCTAACGATAAAGTAAGCTCTTGATGCCCGTTATCAGGGGAGTATTTGATAAACTTGATACGCATAGAATCAGAGGCAACTTTTAAAACATCATTATGAACTTCACCTTGTGGTAAGGTCATGTAGTGATGTGGCATATAACCATGTGTAAACTGTATATCTTCAAAAAGCTGCCTAATATCTGGGTCGTCTGTTCCACAGCCTAGAAATAAAAACGTGTGTGTTAAAGCTAAAGATTTAATGATCTCATAAAATAAAACATATTTAGTTCTAGCCTCTGCATAATCATTTCTTGTGAAAATTATTTCTCTAGGATTATTCGCTGAACCATGAGTTTTAAGAATTAAGCGCGTATCACCACCGAGTAAATAATTGGCTATATCATTACTTGTGTGATCTTTGATGACTACTGAACTCGCCGATGCAGAGGAAGCGTATGTATCATAAATGTTATCAAAATTTGGGCTTGCAACAATCGATGAATCTAGCTTATAAATATATTTATGGATATCCGCATGACTATAGCCTGAGCGTTGATATTCTTGCTGTACTCGCTCTGTAAAAGCATCAGCCCCCATTCTGTCTTTGATTAGCTCACATGCTGTTAAAAAGTCTTTTTGAGAAATTAAATCATCAATATGGGCTATATCACTTAATTCATTTGCGCAATTCTTTAAAAAGTCTTCCCATGTATCAGGACGTTTACCGGTAGAATTTGTAGAGTTCCTTGATATACCAGCGCCTAACACAATGACACAACGTCTACGTGCTATTGCTTGAATAAGAGGTTTCTCCCAGTTAATCATTAAACTAACCTCGCATATAACGATTCTGAAATATCGTGAAAATATTGCCCAGCTTCAGAAACGCGAGTATATTGAGATCCAACGATTCCATCTTTTGCACCTAAATCAAAGACTGGTGCATGGGCTTGTTGAGAAAGAGGGACTACACTACTCAATGTTGGTATTACACCTAGGTCAACATTGCTTGGGTCGACACCAAAAGATTTACATAAATTAGTAATTTCATCTTTTTGTTTTGTAATTATGCGCTCAAATGCTTGAACTGGTTGTCTTACACCACCTTTAGTTTTTGCTTTATATTGTTGCATCACGTGCCCTAAAAACTGCAAATTCCACTCGACATCCTTATTCGCAATTTGAAAATTATAGCCTTCAGCACTGTGATGCCTTTTTATAGCTTCTTCTAAACTAGATTTCCAGTTATCGAATGATTTAATGATATTTTCTACGGCCATTAAACTAAAGATATCTACAGACAAAGGCATCAGAAAGTAGTCCACCGCTAATAGTACAGATCGATTTAGAGCCCCCAGTGATGGCCCCATATCTATTAAGACAAAGTCATAATCAGTTAAACGTGAAATCAACTCTTTAATAGCGTACGTGGTTTGAAAGCCTCTAGGTTCTCCATTTCTAGTTGAAGCCCAGTCTGTTGCCAATAAATCTTCCCTAATTGACAATTTGGGGTCACCTACAATCAGATCTAGCTGAAATCTTTCACTACGAATGATTGTGGGTAGCTCATTTGGAAAACCTTGTCCTCTTCTGATGGGCTCATAAAATGAGTCCAAGCTATTGTGCTGGTCATCTAATAAAATTTGTTCAAGCTGTTCTTCAGGCAGGAGGTATGCAGAAGCATTACATTGCGGGTCAGCGTCAATAATTAAAATTTTCTGGTTTTTATTTATCGCTAATGATGAAGCCAAGTTACATATTAACGTTGTTTTACCAACACCACCTTTGTTATTAAAAAAACCAATACTTTTCATTTTTATCCTTTAAAAGACTGAATGTTGATAGAGCACATAAAATATAACGCCTCACTAAGAGGCAAATAATAGTTGGTTAAAATAAGCGACGAAGGAGCAAAAACCAACTGTTATTTGTCCTTTTGAGTGACTTGTTGAACGAAGCCG